>JAZRTU010000112.1:0-9299 GCA_045652185.1 Eubacteriales bacterium
TAGCCATTTTATCGTTACGAAGGTCTACGCCCTGTTCTTTCTTGAATTCGTCAGCAAGCCAGTCGATAATCTTCTGGTCAAAGTCGTCACCACCAAGGCGGTTATTACCTGCTGTTGCGAGAACCTCGAATACGCCGTCACTGATCTCAAGCAAAGATACGTCGAAGGTACCGCCACCGAGGTCGAAGATGAGGATTTTTTGTTCTGTTTCTTTATCCATTCCGTATGCAAGAGCTGCAGCGGTCGGCTCGTTGATTATACGGAGCACGTCAAGTCCTGCAATTTTACCTGCATCCTTTGTCGCTTGTCTTTGAGCATCGGAGAAGTATGCGGGAACTGTAATTACAGCCTGTGTAACCGGTTGGCCAAGATATGCTTCTGCATCAGCCTTAAGTTTTTGGAGCACCATTGCGCTGATCTCTTGGGGAGAATATGTTTTTCCATCGATTGTAACACGGTGAGATGTTCCCATTTCTCTTTTGATTGACATAATAGTTCTGTCGGGGTTAGAGATCGCTTGTCTCTTTGCTACCTGACCTACCATTCTTTCGCCGCTCTTTGAAAAAGCTACTACGGAGGGAGTTGTTCTTGAGCCTTCCGCATTTGCTATTACCAACGGCTCGCCGCCTTCATATACTGCTACGCATGAGTTTGTTGTACCAAGGTCTATTCCTATAATTTTTGACATATTATTAATCTCCTTTATTCTGTCTTAGTTAATTTATATTATATTAGTTAAATTTAAATTCAATTTGCAACGACTACCATTGAATATCTTAGTATTTTGTCGCCGCGTTTATACCCTTTTTGGAGCACTGTTTTTACAACATTTTCTCCAAGTGTTTCGTCGTCCTCGTGCATTACCGCATTATGAAGCTCGGGATCGAACTGTTCACCTTCTGCTTTTATCTCTTCGACACCTGCTTTTGTCAAGACATCATCAAGCTGTTTTTTCAGGAGCAAGACGCCCTTTGCGAGGTCGCTATCGTCAGTTGCATATGAAACCGCTCTATCGACATTATCAACGAGGGGCAAGATCAAATTCAACGCATCAACGTATGCATCGGAATATCTTGAAGCTTTTTCCTTGTCGGTACGTTTTCTGTAATTTTCATACTCTGCCATCAAACGAAGATATTTATCGTTTTGCTCGGTCAACTTTGCATTAAGCTCCTCGATCTCTTTTTCCTTTTTCTCTAATTCCTTATTGCTTTTCTTTTTTACTTTTTCTGCAGGTTCTTGGACGGATTCTTCTTCCGTTTGCTTAATTTCTTCTGTATCCATTCGTTATACCTACCTTTCTATTGTTATTCTTCATCAAAAAGTCCTGATGCAAAATATTTCAACGATGCGATTACTTTTTTATAATCCATTCGTTTCGGTCCGATTACTCCGATTCCGCCGAGTGTTTTCCCGCCGTGTTTTATCGGCACGAACACGAGACTTGAATCAGGAACCAAAGCAGTCGAATCGCTTTCATCGCCGAAGTAGACGTTTACGTCATCTTCCATATCTGCGATCAGATCGTTGACGAAGCCCTTTTTCTTCTCAAGTGTTTCGATAACATCTCTTGCTTTTGACACATTATAAAATTCGGGATAAGAGAGAAGCTTCGTTATTCCGCCGAGGTGGATCTCTTCGTTGCTTATCGTTTTTAAGGTATTAAATATAGAGCGCAAAACCACTTTGCTATCATAACTATATATTCCGAGCGCTTCTTCGACGTCAAGAATTACCTGCAACGTTATTTCATCGGCAGACAAGTTGATCAATTTTTTATTGAGCGCTTTTACCACTGCATCAAGCAAGGCCGCATCGACAAAATGATCAAACTTAACGTGGCAGTTTCTTATTTTATCGTCGTCGCAGATCAAGACCAACAAAATACTTTTCTCATCGATCAAAACGCCTTCAAACCTTTTAACCGACACACCGCCGTTTTTTATCATTGTCAGTGCTGTGTAATTAGTTAATTCAGAGATGACGTTCGTTGCCTGCTCCATGATCTTAGACAGTTCGCCAAGTTTGAAATCCATCAATTCATTAAGCACGCTGATCTCTTCAACGGTAAGCCGATAATCCTCCATCAACAATTTGATATAAGTTTTATATCCCATTGTCGAAGGTACTCTTCCCGAGGAGGTGTGCGGTTGTTCGAGCAGTCCCATTTCTTCAAGCTCACTCATTTCGTTTCTGAGAGTTGCAGAAGAGAGGGAAAATTTACCGCTTTGTGTTAGATATTTCGATCCGACAGGTTCGCCGCCCGATATATAAGCGTCACACACTGATTTTAATATTTGTTTTTTTCTCTCAGTGAGTTCCATTGATCTACCGCCTTTCATTTTTAGCACTCGACGTTATCAAGTGCTAACAGTGATAATATACACTCTTTTTTTGGCGTTGTCAAGGGGGTAAGTGCAAATTTTTTGTTAAATTTTTGTGAAAAAATTAGCAAACTAACGCTTTGAGTGATAATTATACATTATTATTCCCTCTTTTTATCGTTTTATATACGTTTTTAACAAAAGCAAAAAAAAGATCGCCGAGGTAACTCGGCGATCAAATTATACTATTTATGCTGCGGAAGCATCACCTGAGGTGTTAGCTTCTGTTTTATTCATATAGTCATGGGGGTTAACTTCTGTTACAGGAGGATATGTGGAAACTTGTTTACGAACTTGGGGAAGGAAGCTATCTACAAGTGCTGTTACATAGCCTGCATCTTCAAGCTCTTTATTCAAGTCTGCCCAGATCTTTTCGAAATCACCGCTACCGCTGATGAGTTTATCCCAATATTTATCAACGATATTCTTAAAGATCGTTTGATAATCGGGCTCGAGGACTACTACTTCTTCTTTATCTTCGTCTTCATTGTCATCGGGTGCTTCCAATACGGGGCCGTCTTGGCTCTCGTCGGTAATTTCTTCATCTGTAGATTCTTCAGGAGTTTCAGCGGGTTCATCTTCTTTCAATTCTTGTCTTTCCCATTTGAAAGAGATGAACGGAGAGATGATACTGCTGAGGTTTTGTTGTTTCGCAAAATCCCATTTATTTATATCTTCGCCAACCATTGTGTTAGCCAAGAACATGTTTCCGGTTTCTTCAACATCCATGGAGTAATCGTTGCTGAGCTTTTCAACTTGACCGTCAACCATTTTGTAGTGAACGTCTTCTACACCATAGAGGATAAGGTTTCTGAACACTTCGTCGGTGTTGATGAGTTTGATGAATTCCATCGCGCTGGAAACATCGCTGCTTGCACAATATTTTGTTACACAGAACACGTTTTGGAGTGTATTTTCTGCTGTAGCAACGGGGTTTCTATATACAACGTATTCGTACTCTTTTCCTGTTTCTGCTTCAAGAGCTTCGATATCTGCTTCGTTACCGGAGAGGAAACGTACTGCAAATTTTTCGTCGCCTTTAAGCTTGCCGCTGGGGATGTATCCGTTTTTGTTGAACTCGTTGATGAGTTGGAAATATTCTTTCATATCTTCGTTGAGATATGTACCGAACAAGAAGCCGTTCTTGTCTGTCGCAACGGGATAACCGTCTTGATAGAGGAAGTTTACGTCGTTAGGAGCATAAACGTTCAAAAGCGGAATTACACCTGTTTCGTTCTCTTTAATAACCTTGAGGTAATCTTGGAGGTCGAAGATGGATTTCATAGCGGGTGCATCGAAACCGTATTTTGTAAGATATTCTTTATCAAAAACGAGGTATTGATATTCACCGATAGGTCCGTTGTTCGGTATTCCGTATGTTGCGCCGTTAACACGAGCCGCGCTGATCGCGCTACTTGTCGGGTTTACGAAGCTGGGGTATATATAGTCAAGGAGGACTTTCGAGTCGCTGGTCAATTTTTCATCAAGCTTAGAAAGATATCCAAGTTCAATATATTCATAGTATTTGTCTGCGCCGCAGCAAAGGAAAATGTCGAAACGTTTTTTGTTGTTAATTGTTTCGATATCTCCGCCTGATTCAAGGATATCGAGGATGATATCTTCGGTTTGAACGTAAACGGATTCTTCAGAATCAGATGATTCTTTTTTAGAGCCTTTACTTTGGTTCTTTTCTTCTGCTTTCTTCGAAGCTGCTGCTGCAGATTCTTCTGCGAGGTATGTTTCCATATCTTCAAAGAGTTGGTCTATTGCTTCTTCATAACCATCTTCTTTTATAAACTTAAGTTGAACGGCGATATCTGCTTTTTGAAGAAGGTATCTGTTAACTTCAAGCTCTACAAGCTTCATAGCTTCTGCTGTTGTTTCGTTATTTGTTTTCAAATAAACTGTGAAAACAGGCGGAGCTACATCTTTGATTTCCGTAGTTCTGTTACATGCCGCGAAAAGCGGGAGAAGCATACATAATATAAATATGAATGCTAACGTACGTTTTTTCATTTTTAAATCCTCCATTATTTCAGATCGAACGGAATAAACCGATCTTAATAAAATCATAACGATATTTTACACTAAATCTCCCTTTATGTCAAGGGGTATTTTTGTGAAATCTCTCAATATACTTCATCTAAAGTGATTTATTTTTACAGTTTATTCATATTTATTATTCTTTTTCATCTTATTTTCACATTTCACAAATATAAGGCGAACGGTAACGTTCGCCTTATCGTTATTTTGATCAATCAATCGTTTGGCTCGATCAAACCATAATCGTTTTCTTTTCTTTTATATACTACGTTCAACATTCCATTTTCGGAATTTCTGAAAAGGAAGAATTGGTGGGAAAGAAGGTTCATTTGCATTATTGCCTCTTCCACACTCATTGCCTGGATATCGAACTTTTTCGTTTTCGTTATCACGAGTTCATCTTCGTCCTCAACTACCGAATCCGGAACATCATCATATTCGATCGAAACATCCTTTCGAAGTTGTTTCTCAATTCGCGTTCTATTCTTTCTGATTTGACGCGTCAAGACATCGATACACTTATCAAGAGATGCAGAGTACGTTTTTTCGGTTTCTTCCGCGCGGAATATCACTCCACCGCGGTAGATCGTAATTTCGACGGTTTCTCTCCCACGCTCTTGGTAGATCTTCACCGTTGCTTCCGTTTCTTCGGGGAAAAATTTGTCAAGCGTTTTTAGTTTCTTCTCAAATCTTTCACGAACGTCGTCGGTGATTGTGAATTTTTTCGCAGTGATAATCGGTCTCATTAATCTTTCCATCCTTTCCGGTATTCATTTCGCCATAAAACAAGCTTTATGCTCAGCATTGTTACACCGTGTTCGGGAAAGTCAAAACCGAGCTTTTCCCACTCGCTTTCGGCAACTTTATTATACCACAAAGTTTTTGATTTGGGAAGAGGTTTTTTATAATTTTCACAAAAATATTTTACTTTTCTTTATATTTTTGAACTTGTTGTACTGTTTTCAATGCTAAATGCAACAAATTTGACGATGCAAGATGGCAAACGTAGTCTCTTGTGTGACCGCTGAGGTCCAATCTTTTGGTTATTGTTTCGCCTTCTGTCGCAACACTTATAAAGACTGTTCCCACGGGGGATCGTTCCGTTCCGCCGTTTGGACCTGCATAACCCGTCACTGCGAGCGAGATATCGGCGTTTGATCTTTTTCTTGCGCCCTCTGCCATTTCTTTTGCAGTTTGCTCACTGACTGCGGTATATTTTTCGAGCGTTGACTTCTTCACACCGAGTTCTTCGCGCTTTGCTTTATCGCAATACGTGACGAATGCCCTCTCGAACACCTCCGATGCGCCAGAAACCGATGTTATTCTCGAAGCTACCTTTCCACCGGTGCACGATTCTGCCGTTGTTACAGTCATATTATATTTTTTCAACTCACTTACGAGTTTATTTTCAAGAGATACTGCATCGACTCCATAGCTATACTCACCCGTCAATTCGAGGAGATGTTTTATTTTTTCGTCGATCATTCGTTCAGCCGCTTCTTCGCTTTCTGCCGAAGCTGTTACACGAAGGCGCACTTCCCCGTTGCCGCAATACGGTGCGACGGAAGGATTGACATCTTTTTCGATTTCAGATCGTATCATTTGCTCGAGGCTCGATTCACCTATACCGAAATAATTGATATTTTTCGAAAGTATTCGCGTTTTCGACAGTTTCATCAGATAAGGCACGACATAATTATCGACCATTGGTTCGAGTTCTCGCGGCGGTCCCGGCAACATTATCACCGTTTTATTTTTTACATTGATGCATAGCCCCGGAGCAGTACCATGATCGTTTTTGAAGAAAAATCCTTCGATCGGGCGCATTGCTTGTATCTTATTATTATCGGTCATTTGGCGTCCCTTCTTTTTGAAGTAATCGCAAAGATCACCATATGCTTCGAGGTCAAGTATCAGCTTTACATCAAGAAGCTCTGCTATTACTTGTTTTGTGATATCATCATAGGTAGGTCCAAGTCCGCCTGTTGTAAACAATATATCGCTTCTTTCGAGCGCTGTTTTTGCAGCCTCCTTCAAACGTTCTCTGTTATCTCCGACCACTGTTTGGTGGTAGAGCGAAATTCCGAGGCTAGACAAAGCTCTCGCTATATACGCTGCATCTGTATTGATAATATCGCCTAAAAGAAGCTCTGTTCCGACTGACAGTATTTCGGCTTTCATATCTTATTCCTTTCGGGCGAGATGATCAGAAATCCTCGCCGCATTTAATTTTGATTACTTTTTCGCCTGCGAGAGCACGTTCAACCAAGCCTTCAACGTCAAGCTTTGCTTCTTCGGCTTCAATATCCTCTATTCTCGGACGAGTATTCGGATGTTTTGGAGTAAACACGGTGCAACAATCCTCATACGGTAATATTGAAGTTTCGAATGTATCAATTTTTCTTGCTATCGTTACAATTTCATCTTTATCAAGTCCGATACACGGTCTGATTATCGGTATCTCGGCTACGACATTCGTTGCGTTGATAGCCGGGAGAGTTTGGCTTGCGACCTGACCGATACTTTCACCGTTTATTAAGATTTCGGCGTTAAAAGTTTTGGCAAGCTTTTGGGCAAGGCGCACCATAAATCTACGAAGGATTACGGTTGAATAACGTTCATCACATTTTTCGGCGATCTGCTCCTGTATTTCAGTTGTGGGGACAGCATGCATATACATATTACCGCAATACTCGGAGAGCTTTTTGGCGAGAGTTTCGACCTTTTGAAGCGCCATTTCGCTCGTATATGGGGGACTTTCAAAATAAACGCAATCGATACACACTCCACGCTTTGCGACCATGTATCCTGCTACCGGCGAATCGATACCGCCTGAAAGGAGAAGAAGACCTTTTCCGTTTGAGCCTATCGGCATTCCACCCGCGCCTTTTACGCCGCCGTTATGGACATATGCATTTTTCTCGCGGATCTCAACAACTATCGTCACCTCAGGATCATGAATATCGACCTTCATTTTATGGTTTGTACTTAATATCAAGCCACCGATCTCGTTACATATTTCGGGTGAACCGAGGGGGAATTTTTTATCGCTTCGTTTCGCATTACACTTGAAAGTTTTAGCATTTCCGACGAGTTCGGGAAGGTATTCCTTCACTACGCTTTTTATCTTATCCATATCCTTTTCGGTTTCATATGCCAGGCAAACGGATACTACGCCGAAAACCTTTTGCATTTTCACGAATGCTGCTTCCATATCGAAACCGTCAGTACCGTGAATATAAAGCGTTGATTGCATATAATCGAGGTAAAATCCACCGCCGCTTTCCGCTTTTACCATACTTAAAAGTTGTTTTATTCTTTTTTCAAGTCTTGCGTTGAAATAGCTTCTGTTCAGTCCCTTCAGGACCATTTCGCCATATTTTAATAATATTACCTTTTCCACTTATTTATTTCCTCTTTAACATTTTTCCGTATTTTTCTTTTACAATTTTAAGATTAGCTATCAAGACATCTATTTCTTCTTTTGTATTATCTTTGTCGAGGCTGATACGAACGGAGCTTTCGATACTGTTTTTATCGACACCGAATGCAGCAAGGACACGATTATCACGATGCTTTGCGGAACATGCTGAACCGGCGGAGAGATATATTCCGACTGAAGAAAGATAGTTTAGCGCGACCTCGCTTCTTACACCACCAAGCGAGACGTTGAGTATATATGGTGATGCATTTTTCGGAATATTGAGCTTTATGCCATCTATTTTTTCAAGTTCGGTCTTCAAATAGTCATACAACTCAAAAATCTTCTCATCATTCTCTTTATTATGAGTTTTTACGGCTGAGGCAAAGGCGAGGATGCCGAGTATATTTTCCGTTCCCGAACGCATTCCGCTTTCTTGCCCGCCACCGTTGATCAACGGAGGAAGATTAATTCCTTTTTTTACATACATCGCACCGACACCTTTTGGCGCATTGACTTTATGTCCCGATACCGTCACAAAATCGCAATACTGCGATATTTCTTCGGTTTTCAAGTAACCTTGGATATTATCACAATGAAGATATGCTGCGTTGCCTTTTTCGGTCATTGCTCTTCTTACTGCTTGGATATCATATATTGCGCCCGTTTCGTTGTTGATGTGCATAATACTCACAAGGGCGGTCTTTTCGTCAAGAGCAGACTTTAATTCGTTGATGTCCAATTCTCCGCCGACAGTTTTCAATCTTACTATTGTCCAGCCGTTCTTTTCAAGCATTTGGAGGGTATTTTCCACGGACGGATGTTCGCTGTTTGACGTTATTATTTTATTACAAGTACGTTTTTTTAGCTGTGCGACACCTAAAATTACGGTATTATTACCCTCACTTCCGCAAGAGGTGAAAAACAAGCGATCACTTGGAACACGCATCGATGCGGCTATTGTTTTTCTTGACTCATCGATCAATTTCATTGCTTCCATTCCGAGCGAATGTGTTGAGGATGGGTTGGCATAGTATTCAAGTGAAGAAGCGATGACTTCTTTTGCTTCTTTGCATATTTTTGTTGTTGCGGCGTTATCAAGATAGATATTATATTTTTCCATTTTATTCACACGCTTCACCGAGAAGATTCCCGTTTTCTTTTCCGATTATTTTTACGTTCACTATATCATGGACCGAGACGTTTCTGTTTTCAAAGGATACCTCGAGATATTCTTCGGTGTTTCCGAAGCAGGTATTATCTATTATTTTTTCAACGAGCACTGTCGTTGTTTTTCCAACCATTTTATCGAGCAAAGTCTCTCTGTGCTCGATACATTTTTCGATGAATTCTCTATTGATCCGGCGTTTTTGGCTATTTGTCAAGTTCTCTTTCATTTCTGCCGCTACCGTTCCTTCACGAGCTGAAAACGGAAAAGCATGAACGTGGAT
>JAZRTU010000113.1:0-2048 GCA_045652185.1 Eubacteriales bacterium
CTTTAGAGCTTCTTAACTACTTTTTTCCCTATGGGTACAACTGCACAAAATAAAAATTCCCGAAAAGGTAGCACGTACCCATCGGGAAAAAAGCAATTAAAAAGTTTTGGGGTTTCCAAAGGGGACTTTTCCAAAAGTTCCCTTAGGCCGTCCGCAGAGAGATTCAAAATTACCGCTAAAGATATACAAACAACTATTAAAGCAGAGTTTATGCTTTATTGTATTGTTTTTTTATGTTCCTTATATATACCTCCGACGAGTAAAGGAGACCTTTGAAGAATTTCCTTTAGAGGCTTTAGAGCTTCTTAACTACTTTTTTCCCTATGGGTACAACTGCACAAAATAAAAATTCCCGAAAAGGTAGCACGTACCCATCGGGAAAAAAGCAATTAAAAAGTTTTGGGGTTTCCAAAGGGGAGAAACGGCTTTGCCGTTTGCTCCCCAAGTTTTGCTTCGCAAAACTTGAAACTTATTTCAAAAGTCCCCTTTGGTCGCCGAAGGCATAATATATAAGGAATATAATAAATCAGTGGAATTTGGGCATATAGTTGCCGTGTGCTTCGATAAGCTCATCGACCATCGACTTGATCGAGTCGATATCGAGCTCGCTGCCTGTATGCGGGTCGAGCATCGCCGCTTGGTAGATGTGTTCTTTTTTGCGTGTCACAGCAGCTTCGATGGTGAGAAGTTGAACGTTGATGTTCGTCATATTCATCGCCGCGCATTGTACGGGAAGACGACCAACGTGGCACGGATGCACACCGCTGCCGTTGATCAAGCAAGGAACTTCAACGCACGCTTCTTCGGGTAGGTTCGTGATAAGTCTGCCTGTGTTGAGTACGTTACCGCCGATCTCGAATGGAGTGTTAGTAACGATCGAGGACATAATTTTCGATGCGTATTCGTGCGACGCAACGTGTTCTTTGGTTCCCGTCTTCAGCATCTCCGCATATTCGTTCTTCCACCAAGCGATCTGGTTCTCGCAACGGCGCGGGTATTCGTCGAGCGGGATGTTGTAGCGTTCGATGAGCTCGGGATATTTGCTCTTTATGTAGAACATGTTGTATTCTGCGTTGTGTTCGCTCGATTCGGTGCAGAAATAACCGAAATTCTTGATGTAGTCGAGTCTGACCTTGTCGGTGCAGTTCGGATCGTCAAGCTTCGCTTGGACGCGGCTCTTTATCTCGGGATAAAGGTCAACAGCATCTTTGTCGCGGATGTCGAGCAGCCTACCCATGTGGTTGATACCCGCGATGAGCTCTTTTCTGCCCTCAAGCTTGTCTTCCATCCCAACGAGCGTCAAAAGATGCTTCGTGCAGACCTGTACGCTGTGGCAAAGTCCGACAGTCTTAACGCCTGTGTAGCGGTTCATAAATCCCGTCAACATCGCCATCGGGTTCGTGTAGTTCAAGAACAACGCATCGGGGCAAACCTCCTCTATGTCGCGCGCAAAATCAGCCATTACGGGTATGGTACGAAGCGCACGCATAATACCGCCGATACCGAGCGTGTCACCGATCGTCTGACGTAGTCCGTATTTCTTCGGGATCGCGAAATCTATCTTCGTGCCGGGGTCGTAGAGCGCAACTTGGATCGCGTTGATAATGAACGTCGCGCCGCGAAGCGCCTCTTTTCTGTTTTCAACACCGAGATAACACTCGATCTTGCCGTGCCCTCCTGTTGATCTTTGTATAGCCTCGAGAAGCACCTTGCTTTGCTCGAGTCGTTCGGCATCAATATCGTAAAGCGCAAATACGCTGTCGCGTAATACTTCGCTGCAAAGGCTGTCACCAATTACATTACGTACAAAAACAGTGCTACCGGCACCCATAAACGTTATTTTCATAAAAACTCCGTCCTGCCATAGTGGCTTTTTCTTTTATTATATTACCATAATAAACCATTGTCAATAAAAAATAATCAAACAAGTAAATTTTTATAACACGTTTCTAAAATTGGGACAAGAAAAAACGACGGAGCGGAATAAGTCCGCTCCGTATTGTTCATTTTATTTCAAATAATCGCTAAGGTCTATATAGTATTCTGTT
>JAZRTU010000114.1:0-12198 GCA_045652185.1 Eubacteriales bacterium
GTCTCGATTCCAACCCACTTGTCTTTTGATGAAACGACCTTGTGATACCAAGCGCCGCCAAACACTTCAGCAGGCTTCGGGTTGAGCTTTTCTCCTTCGATAGCGCCGCTCCAAATTTCAGGTGATTTCATAACTTCAGTCTCCTTAACTATAATAGTTCTTGTTTTCGGTATAGCTTCGTTTCCGGCGTTATCCTTCAACGTATATGTAACGGTGTAGATGCCGGCAATGTTTGAGTCGAATCCACCCATGTCAATAACGATCTTGTCGGTTATGTTGCCGTCAACGTTGTCTTTGCCCGTAACCCCGTCTAAAAGGTCATATTCATCGCCTTTGTTTATCGTTACCTCAGTAACAAGAAGACGAATTGATGGCGCCTTGTCGTCGATCTCTCCCGAAACGGAAGGCAGGGACGCTTCGCTGCTTACCTCCGACGATGGAGTACAGGCTGTGAGCATTAGCATAACGAATGCGAGAAAGAAAAAAATACTTCTTTTCATAAATATCTCCAAATATATTGTTGTAATTTAGTATAACAAATATCTCTCCGTTTGTCAAATAGAATATCACAGATTGACATATTTTAAGTGTAGTGATATAATAAATTTGAAGTAATGGCAGGGTGAATAAAAATGAAAATAACCTCTCTTGTTGATAATGTGTCAAATCGTGATAATATAGATCCCGAACACGGCTTATCGCTTTATATTGAGTTTAAAGATAAAAAAATACTTTTTGATATGGGGCAAAGTGATTTGTTCGCCAAAAACGCCGAAAAGCTTGGCGTGGATCTTTCAAAAATAGATATAGCCGTCCTTTCCCACGGCCACTACGACCACGGCGGCGGAATCAGTACTTTTTTTGAGTTGAATAAAAAAGCAAAGGTGTATCTGAGTGAGTTTGCCTTCGGAGATCACTATAACGGAACAGAAAAATATATCGGACTTGATAAAACACTCGAAAAGAGCGATAGACTCGTTTTTGTTTCCGACGATTTGGAGCTTTGCGACGGAATGAAGCTTTTTTCTTGTAACGATAAAGAGAAAACCCATAATCTCGGCTCGTTTGGATTAAAGACAAAACATCTTGATAGGCTTGTTGATGACGACTTTCTCCATGAACAATATCTACTCCTTGCTGAAAATGGAAAACGAGTGCTCTTTAGCGGTTGTTCTCATAAAGGGATAATGGATATCACTGCTTGGTTTTCGCCTGACGTTTTGATCGGAGGATTCCATTTTTCGAAATTATCGCTTGGCAGTACTCTTGCAGACTATTCAAAATACCTCTCGTCTTTTCAGACGGCGTTCTATACCTGTCATTGTACCGGCGTTGAGCAATTTGAATTTATGAAAGAATATCTCGATAATTTGAATTATCTTTCTTGCGGAGATGTGATATACCTTTAATACCGTGCTTGTAATTTGCGAATAATTGTTGTATAATATATAAGTTGAATTTAAATATCTGACGGAGAATGAAAATGTATAACGAACAGATAAAAAAAGATTTTTTAACAATACTTTCCGAAGAGCTTGTGCCCGCAATGGGATGCACCGAGCCGATAGCATTAGCGTACGCTGCCGCAAAAGCAAGAGAATTGCTTGGAAGAACACCAACTCGCATAATCGCGCGTTGCAGCGGTAATATAATTAAAAATGTAAGATGTGTTCGTATCCCAAACTCCGATGGAATGACGGGTATTGAGGCGGCTTGTACCTTAGGTGCGTTAGCGGGTGATGCCGCGCGTCAAATGGAAGTTTTGGAATCTGTTTGTGATGAGGATAGAACGAACACGATAAGATTTTTGCGAGAGGGAAGATGTACGGCAGAATTTCTTGAAAGCAATATTCCTCTCCACTTTATTATCGAACTACGAAGCGGAAATTCCTATTCGATAGTTGAGGTTCGTCATTCACATAGAAATATATATAAGCTTGAAAAGGACGGCGAGATAATTTTCCTCGGAGAAGAGACCGAGGACCTCACCCAACTTGCCGATAGAAGTGAACTTTGTATCGATAATATATATGATTTTTGTAATAATATAGGGCTTGAATATATTACACCATTCACCAAGAAGCAGATTGAGTGCAATATGGCTATTGCTGAGCGCGGAATGGTCGGCGACTATGGTGTCGGAATAGGAAAAGCAATACTCGAAACCTACGGCGAAAGCACGTTTAATAAAATGCGCGCCTATGCGGCAGCCGCCTCGGAAGCGAGAATGGACGGTTGCGACCTTCCCGTAATAATTACTTCGGGAAGCGGAAACCAAGGAATAACCTCGACTGTTCCGATAATAGTGTATGCGCGAGAAAATGGAATTGACGACGAGCTTCTTTCGAGAACACTTGTATTTTCTGCGCTTTTGACAGTATATCAAAAGGAATATATCGGAAAACTATCTGCGTTTTGCGGTGCGGTGTCGGCGGCGTGTGCGGCGGGTGCGGCAATAACGTATATGGTCGGCGGTAGCTTGACACAGATCAAGGATACGGTCGATAATACTCTTGCCGATATCCCCGGAATAATCTGCGACGGCGCAAAAGCATCCTGCGGTGCGAAGATCTCATCTGCGCTTGATGCATCGCTCTTTGCCCATTCACTCGCTATGAGGGGGAAAGTTTATGAATCCAATACAGGAATCATTCGCGACGACACAGGGGAAACGATCAGTTGGGTAGGACATATCGGAAAAGTCGGAATGATGCCGACAGATAAAGAAATAGTAAAGCTAATGGTGAATAACTCCTGAAAAACGAGGCAAAAAATGTTTGATATTGAAGCTTATAAAAATTATGAGCAATATTTTGAGACTGAAAAAGAAAATTCTTTCGAGCTTCTCGCGGGAAAAGGAAAAATAATCGTTTCCGCACCGCATAGCGTTGAGCAAACGCGCCAAGGAAAGAAAAAATACGCCGAGCCTCAAACGGGAGCAATAGCAAAACTGCTCCACGATAATCTCGGAATTCCGGTTATCTATAAAACGAAAAATTGCGGTGACGATGCTAATTTTGACGAGGCTTCGCCCTATAAGGATGCGCTCGTTGACTATATTAAAGAAAATAAGATCGAGTTTATGCTTGACCTCCATCAACTTGCACCAACGCGTGACGTTATGATCGATATCGGAACGGGAAGGTATAAAAACGTAAAAGATGAAAGCATCGTTCAAAGTGCCTATAAAGTCTTCGAAAAATATGACCTCGGAAGAATAGAAATAGATACCCCGTTTGATGCATCGTACCCGTATACGATGTCGTCATATGTTTCGCGTAAATGTAATATCTCATGCCTGCAAATTGAGATGAATTCAAAAATTGTGAGAACAGACAGCAAATCTTCAAAGGAGGAAAAGGTGTTCTTGTCACTCGTAGAATTGATTGAAACGATAGAAAAGACACTCTCTTGAAATAATGAAAAAAAGCAACTCTCTTTTTGAGATCACCGAGAGTACAACTAAATTTCAATATGGAAAAACAGTGACCGAACCGTTTTCCGAACGTGTAACGTTAAAATTTATCGATGTGAGGTTTTCGTATCCCGATAAGCTTAACGTTCTTGCGGTGTCACCAATCGTTTATTCAAAATATAAGAATGAGATAGTGTTGCTGACGAAAAAAGGCGGAAAAGAGTATATCAACGTTAGCGTGACGAAAAGAGAGGACATTGACGACGATAGCTTTCTTGCCTCGTCACATATAAAAGACGAGCTGATGCTAAAAGACGGCGAGTGTGTAGAGCTTTGCCGTTATGTTAAAACACGATTTGATAAAATAATGACACAGAAGATCGACTTTATCCGCGAAAACGAGCTTGTTTTGTCATCCTGTGATGCAGACGGAAATAAAGTCGAGCTTGACGAATATAAATATTTTGAGTTATATAACCCGATCACCCTCGATAATATAATCGTGAAACGCGCTCACGTCAGAATAGACGAGGATCTAAAGAACGGAACAGTGCGCCTCAACCGTAAGCAACGCTTTTGCCTTGGGTGTGAGCTTGTGCAAATTTTGTCGCCTTCTCAATGGGAAACACTTGAAAATAGCTTGAGCGCGAGCGATTTTGAGAAAATAAAAGAGGTTTTTGTCGGCGAGGACCACATTCTCGATAAAACAGCCTCATTCAAGCAAAAGCTTGATGCAAAAAATATTCTTTTTCGCTTTTTTGCAAGCGAATTGTTGCTCATTCCTGTGTTGCGCTCAGGTACACAGAAGAAAAAAAGTATCGCCCGCCGCCTCACCGATTTTTACGTTGGGAAAAGCACTACGTCGCTCATTTGTCGCCGTCCGTATGATAACGATGAAGGGCTTGATATAGTCAGAATGACTCGTTCAAATATGAACCTTTTGGGTATCGACGAGATGGATAAAGTCATTTTGCAATATAAGGATAGAAAAGTGAGCACCCGTGTACTCGAACTTGACGATGACGAAACTTTCTTGGAAACAAATCTTCCTATCTCGACCGACCTCGTTGTCTGTATTCCCGTACATATAAGGAAAAGACTTGGAGTCCTCGACCTGAGTTCAACGATCAAAGTCGATAGAGATACAGCATTTATATTCAAAAAGAGTATCAACGAGCAGATCGTCCCCGTTTTGTTGACCTTGTTTTCAACTAATCTGTTTAGCGACGTTTCGATAATCTTGTCTGCGGCGTTGTCTGTTTTAGCTATCCCGCTCGTACTCTATTTCAACTTGTCCTCTAAACGTAATATGAGGGCGTAAAAAGGGAGAAAAATATGTTAGGTTGGTTAATAGTTAACGGCTTTTTGGAATCGAAAAAATTCAACGAGATATATTCGTTTTTGAAAAAAGCATCTGAAAATGTTGGTATCACTCTTGAGATAAAAACCAACGTTGAGCTGATGACGCTCGTCGATGCGGTGCTTTCCCCACGTCCGGATTTTGCACTCTTTTGGGATAAGGATGTGTTCTTGGCTAAAAATCTCGAAAAAAAAGGCGTCCGTCTGTTTAATAGCGCAGAGGCAGTTGAAAAATGTGACAATAAAATATTGACCGCATTAACGCTTTGCGGGAAAGTGCGCACACCGAAGACGGTTGTTGCACCGAAAACCTTCGAGGGCGTTGGTTATACAAAAAAAGAATTTCTTTCGAAAGCTGTAGAACTCCTTTCGCTTCCAATAGTAATAAAAGAAGCCTATGGCTCGTTTGGACAACAGGTCTATCTCGCAAAGACTTTGGATGAAATGGAAAGAATAGTCGAAAAAATGGGCCATAAAGAGTTTTTGATGCAGGAGTTCGTGAAAACAAGCGAGGGAAAAGACGTTCGCGTGAATGTCGTTGGCGGAGAAGTCGTGTCATCAATGCTCAGATATAACGAAAATGACTTCCGTTCGAATATAACGAATGGCGGCAGTATGAAAAAGTACGATATAAACGAGGAGTGGAAAAACGAAGCGAAAAAAGCGTGTGAAGCGCTCGGGCTTGACTTTGCAGGCGTTGACGTTATGTTTGGTGAACAAGGCGATCCGATAATCTGTGAGGTCAACTCAAACCCTCATTTCAAAAGCAGCTTTGAGTGTAATGGAGTAGATATGAGCGTTTGTATAATGAATTACGTTAAGGAACAGTTGAAATGAAGGGACTTTTGATATACGACCATGAGGGTAAAAACCGCAACGAATGGTTTATCGGCGAGCTCATAAATACCGCAAAAAAATATGACCTTGAGCTTGAGTTGCTTGTCGTCGATAGAAATGAATCGTTTTCACTTGAGTCTTTTCCGGACTTCGCATTGGTCAGAGTTATTGCGCCGCATATAAACGAATATCTCGAAAAAAACGGTGTGAAAGTTTTCAATAACTTTAAAACCTCATATTATGCAAACAGCAAATGGAAAACCTACCTTCTTGCGAAAAAGCTCGGACTTGAGGTAATGAATACAATTCTACCCGAAAATAAAGAAAAAATGGCATATCCTTTCGTCGTAAAATCTCTCGATGGCCATGGAGGGAGCGAGGTGTTTCTCGTCAAGTCTCAGGATGAGTATGATGAAGTTGCAAGAAACCTCGGAAATAACTTTTTGATACAAGAAAAATGCTCCGATGTCGGAAAGGATGTCAGAGTATATTCACTCAACGGTGAGATCGTCGCATCAATATTGCGCGAAAGCAAAAGCGACTTTAGAAGCAACTTTTCACTTGGAGGAAACGTTAGCGTGTTTGAAGCGACCGAAGAAATGAAGACAGTTGTAAAAAAACTTTATTCTGAGCTCGGCTTTGGTCTCGTCGGTATCGATTTCATATCTCATAACGGAAATTGGGTGCTAAACGAGATAGAAGATGTTGTCGGCACGCGTATGCTTTATAAATGTACCGATATCGACATCGTCGATATTTATATGAACTCAATAACAAAAAAATTAAAGTCAGTATGATGATACTGACTTTTTTTATTATCGTCCGTTCCAAATGAAAAACTTTGTGTTATAAACGTGGCGTATCTCTTGCTTAGCACCTATAAGAACAATATAAAATTCGTTGTCGATGACCGAGGTGTTCATCATCCCACGAGCAGAAATATTATACGTCTTGCTCCAAACGTAATATTTGCGCAAAAGAAGCCGCCATTTTGCCGAACCGAACCAAAAGAACGTCGCTTCGGGTACTCTTCTGTTTCTTGAATAGCTCACCTCGTGTACTCTCTCAATGGAGATATTTGTCAAAGTGTCTTTCGTTACAGTAAAGTTTCCTTTGTTTATAAGCTCTATATTCTTTTTCATCTCCATAAACAGTAAAAATGACTTGATGATTGGGTATATCGCAAATAAAAATACGATCAGTCCCACCCAAAAGCGATGTGATAATATTCCGAACAGAATTGCGAGAAAGCCGAGTTCCAAAACCAACCCCAGCCAACCCGCTTTCGTCCAAAACATACTTTTTTCGTAAGCGATCAGATCTTTTTTTATAATGTCGATCGTTAATTCGTCCTTTGCAACCTTATCCATTATTGAAATCCTTTCTCATTAATACCAATAGTTTGTAAAAATAATTCATTGATCTCTTCTGCCGATGCGATCATCTTGTTTTCAGCCCACCATCTGACGGTTTCAATAAAAACAGCCGTAACAATAACAGCGCGATAGTCGCTATCGTTATCTCTTGAATTCCTCTTTACTAAGTTAAACAACTCATTTTTAAAATATCGCAAAAAGACTTCGTTTTTTTCATCAATAAGAAGCTGAAGAATATGGTTGTCGTTCTTTTTGAAATGTTCGAACAAATGCAAATATACGTCGCCCGTCGCATCACAGTTGAAAATGTGTCTATGTCCCTCGCATCCGTCAGTCAATGAGTCGAATAAATGACAAAATAGCTCTTCGCACATCTGCTCCAAAAGGTGATCCTTCGTTTCAAAATGAGCGTAAAAGGTCGCTCTGCCAATATCAGCCATTTCGATTATCTCACCGACAGTAATGCTCGATGCCTTTTTCTTCGAAAGCAACTCGTTAAACGCATGAAAAATAGCCTCTCTTGTTTTTCGTTGCCGTCTGTCCATAATGTTCTCCATACAATTTCGTGATAATGTTCGCTATCGAACATCGGGAAATAATTATCTGTTGAATATAATATCGTATAATATTATAGTATTATAGAACACAGTGTTCGTTAACGAACATATTGTATCATATTTTTCGGGAGTTTGTCAAGACGATGAAAACTAATCAAAATATATTAATAGCTTTTCTTTTAAATCTCGCGTTTGCTGTATTAGAGTTTTTTGGCGGAGTTATTTGCGGTAGCAGTGCAATTATGTCCGATTCCGTCCATGACCTCGGAGATGCGGTAAGTATAGGAGCTTCGTTTTTTCTTGAAAAGAAAAGCGAAAAGGGTAGTGACGAAGATTACACCTTCGGTTACGCCCGTTTTTCAATTCTCGGAAGCATAATAACAACACTTGTTTTGACAGTAGGATCGTTATTTGTAATATATAATGCGATAAAAAGATTGATATATCCGATACAGGTTCACTATAATGAAATGATCTTATTTGCCATAGTAGGTGTTGCAGTTAATACTATTGCCGCATTGATAACGCAAAGAGGCGAGTCATATAACCAAAAAGCAGTAAATCTTCATATGCTCGAGGATGTTCTCGGCTGGCTTGTAGTACTTGTGGGCGCGGTAGTAATGCGGTTTAGTAATATTAATGCAATCGATCCTATAATGAGTATCGCAGTTTCGTTGTTTATCATTTTTAATGCACTAAAAACACTTAAAGCTTCGCTTTCAATAATGCTTGAAAAAAGCCCCGAAAACGTAGATGTGAACAAGCTTAAAAATGATTTAAAAATCGTCGATGGGGTAGTCGAGATCAAAAACCTGAGAATTTGGAGACTTGACGAGCGAAATACACTCGCAATAGTGCAAATTGTTGTTAAAAATGAAAAGGTGGAACTGAAACCCAAAATAAAAACAATTTTTGAAAAATACGGCGTGATTCAATCGACCGTTGAGCTTTGCGGAACAAATGAAATCATAACGGAACATGATTTATGTCATAACCATAGTCATCACCATCACCACCACCATTAAAAGAACTTCCCCTTCCGATCTTGACACTTTCAAACCGAAATTATCTGTTTTCAGATACAAAAGAGGGCATCGATTCAAAAAGAAGCGATGCCCTTTTAATAATGTTTTTTATTAGTAATATTTATCGGAGTGTAGGACCGTTTTCACCCATCTTCCAAATGTTTTCGAAATCCCATCCTTCAAACGTTCTTTGATCGACGAGCTGTTGCTCTGTAATTATCTCAACGTATTCGTGTGTCGGCATCTTGGAATAAAAGGGATTTTGCATACCTAACGTGTTGCTGCCCTCATAGTCATTAATAGGCGTGTAATATGTGCGCAAATCTTCGATATTGTAGTTATCCTCAAATCTGTAAATACAAGTGTCCTCGAATTTTGACCAATCGCTAATATCCTCTTTCTTCTTTTTGAATTCGGATTTAATGTAATTTCGCGTATAAGTATCATATACTACCCCTACTAAAGCGCCGTGGCAGTAAAGTCTTTCGTCCTCGCATATGTTTGGAACATTTACTTTTCCCGTAGCATAGTTGTGATATATAGTGAGCTTACAATAATCGCCATAATTACCCATGGTCTTAACAGCACCGATGAGTGAGCCGCAAGGGTTATAGTAATTGAGCCAAGGTCCGCCGTTTCTTGGGGAATCATCTTGACAAGGGCTCCATTCAACGTATGGCGCTGTCACGTCGCCGGTCGCATAGCACTCATAAACGGATACGTTAGCTAACATTTGACCAACGAGCCCACCGGCACATACACGTCCGTAATGGTTGTCTGAAGAAGCATAAATATCTACGTCAGCATAGCAACGTGTAATGTCGCAAGCGTACATTGAGTAGCCGACAAGTCCGCCGATGTCGCCGTCAATAACGTTAATGCTACCTTTTGCATAGCAATTTTCAATAATAACAAGGTTGGCATATCCGATAAGACCGCCGATGTTCGGTTTTTCAAGACAGTGAACTTTTACCGATATATTAACGTCAGTAGAACAGTTCTTAACATGGATATCGGTTTCATGCGGAGCAAAATCTTCGCCCTCGAATGCTCTACCGATACTGGATATTAAGCCGCCGATTTTTCCGGCGCCACTGATATTGCCTGTAACGTGACAGTTTACCATAAGGTCGCCTTGACCTTCTTTAAGTGTCGTGTGCGCTACAAGGCCGGCTGTGCCTTCGTTGGAGCTTTCAAAGTTGACCGTAGCACTGCAGTTTTCAAACGTACATCCAAGTGCAGATCCAACAAGCGCAGCTGTAGATCCTTCTGTACCGGGATAAAGACCTGTTTTGTTTTCTTCGGTTCGGGCATTATCTGACGTATGTGCATTGATGATCTTGATATTTTCAAAATGCGCATCCTCAGCATAAGAAATCAAAGCTGATGCGTCGCCATCGAGACAAATGTTTGAAATAGTGTGTCCGTTTCCGTTATAATTGTGGCGGAAAGGTTTACCGTCGTTTTCATAGTCGCCGATTACTATCCATTCTTTAACACTTGAGCAATCAATGTCTGCAACCTGCTTGAAGTAATAGCCTTTTTTGTTTAATACCTTAGTGAGATTTTTCAAATCAGTGAGGTTTTTGATCAAGAACGGATCGTTTTTAGTTCCCGAGCCTTCCCACAATGCCGGTTCCTTTATTGTAATTGTGAAAGTATCACTTACACCTGAATCGTCATCCGCTTTGGCTTTTACCGTGACCGTACCTGCCGCCTTTGCGGTAAGAATTCCGTTTTTGTCAATGGAAGCCTTGCTCGAGCCTGATGAGATCGACCAAGTTACTTTTTTATTTGAAGCGTTAGACGGCGAAACGGAGGCAGTTAATTGAACTGTCTTTCCAACCTCAACCGTATTGTTGCCGGATATCTCAATGTCTTTAATAAGAACGATCGGTTCGTTTATTTTTATCGTGAACAACGAATTAACTTCTGATCCGTCTTCGGATATCGCAGAGATAACGATAGTGCCGCTTTTTTTGGTGGTTACTAAACCGTTTTGGTCTATGGAACCGCAGTCACTTCCTGATTTAATTGTCCATCTTATCTTGGGGTTAGTTGCGTTTGACGGAAATACCTTTGCCGAAAGCTGTACTGTCTTTCCTTTTTCAACGGAGGTTTTTCCGGATATTTCTATCTTTGTAACGTATATTATTTCAGGCACAGAGCTCTCTTGTGGCTCTTCGGACTCGTCTACACTTTCGTCAGCAGAAATATCAACCGACTCGTCAATGCTCTCATCGACGGAAACATCAACCGACTCGTCAACGCTCTCATCGCCGGAAACGTCAACCGACTCGTCAACGCTCTCATTGTCGGAAACGTCAACCGACTCGTCCAAACTTTCGTCGGCAGATAAATCGTTTGATATATCAAAACCACTTTCGTTTATCAAGCTATTCTCAATAGAATTGTCAGAGCTTTCAACTTGAGGGTTCGGGTCACAAGCGGAAATAGAAACTATGATACATAAAAACAAGAATAATACTAAAAAAGTATGTGTAATGCGTTTGCTTAATTTCATATAATCTTTCCTCCCTGAACATGATCTTATACGATCATTATAATGCTTTTGTCTGAAAATGCCAACACACAAAAAGAAACAATGCTTTATCTTTTGGGTGTAAAGCATTGTTTTAGTGATCATTATTCAACTTTTAAGCTTTTTTTGATCAAATTCGCCAAGTCCGAATAATCAGTCCAATTATCGGTGCATACCGTTAATAATTTTTCTTTCGGTAGAGTTGAAACGTATTTTTCATACTCAAGGTTTAACGATCTGATAAATTTCTTGTCTATCTCATTTTCAAAGCTCCTGCCCCTTGCCGAAATGCGTTTTAATTGAATATCCTCGTTGCAGTAAAAATAAACATGCAACGACACTTCTGGCGTCAGCTCAAGAAATCGGCGGTTTAACCGCTCCAATGTCGAAAGCTGATCGAAAGATATGATCCCGAGCTTCTCTTGTAGCCTTGCATAGCAGACCAATTCCTGTATCCCGTTATCCAAAATTCCTATCTTGCACGAGTCATCGAATTTATCAAATTGACAAGACATCATACGAAGCATCTCCAATGAGGATAAAAATCCCCAATCGCCGTGTAGCTCTTCGTATGCCTTTTCGATATAAGGATTTTCAGAAAGATCCTCTGCAACAAACTGAAAGTCTGCGTCGAGTGCTTCAATTTTTCTGCCTGCAGTTGTTTTTCCAACACCGATGGAGCCAAAAAAACTAACGTATTTATACATCATAACTTCCTCTTCCGTTTCTCATAGAAAAAAGAAGGTCAATAAAACCTTTTCTATATTGAACGAAGCTTTTGTTTTCCGCCATTTTACAGATCTCGTCGTAGCTTGCCCAACGTACGTCGGTAACTTCTTCCGGCTGAATGGATATTTCATCAAGCGAAATATCCTTGTTGATTATATAATAATCATCAAATCCGAGTGGATACCCGATCGTGAACAAGGGGCGTTTGTCTTCGAGTGAAACGGATATTCCCAATTCCTCTTTTATT
This sequence comes from Eubacteriales bacterium, assembly GCA_045652185.1. Lineage (GTDB taxonomy): Bacteria > Bacillota > Clostridia > Oscillospirales > CAG-382 > UMGS1307. The sequence goes on from JAZRTU010000114.1 coordinate 12,088, forward strand.
TCGCGAACAGCGCACTCAAAAGAGGTCTCGCCTGCAATAACACCACCGCCCGATGTTATGTCCCAACATCCGGGCCAATCCTTCTTGTCCTCTTTTCGCCGTTGAATGAGC
>JAZRTU010000115.1:0-5899 GCA_045652185.1 Eubacteriales bacterium
GCAAGGATGCTATGGCTAACTCGATCCAAGCAACAGTTGACAAGTTCGAGTCTATGGAATAATTTCCTAACATAATTAAAAGCGAAGTCAAACGACTTCGCTTTTTTTTGAGGTTTTTATTTTGATAGAAGCTTCACGCCGAGGGCGATAAACTCTTTCATTTCTTCACCTGTGAGTGTTCTTGAAGAAACGAGTGCGAGCAAGTAGAGATATTTTGCGAGGTCATTAGCATTTTCTTCGCCGTTCTCGATCATTTTTTCAAGGCGGACCACAAGCGGGTTTTTATCGTTTACAACGAGTGTTTCCTCTGTTGGAATGCCGAGAGTATTGCCACCATACATCTTCATCATATCCGAAAATCTACGAGATTCTTCTTTGATATTGATGAGTGCCGGGAAGCTATCGTCTTCAAGCGACGTAATATTGATCACCAGATCCTTTTTATCTACTGCATTTTTGATAAAGTCGCTCAGTACCGTTTTGTCTTCGATATTCTTTGCGCCAAGCGCATCAGCAAGGTCAGCATCGATACGGACGAATTTCAAGCCTTCGTTTTGTTGTTCAAGCAAGGAATTGAATTGGACATCGATGACCTTATCCATCAAAAGCACTTTTTTATTTTGCTTTTTATAGAGCTCGATATAATAGCCTTGTGTTTCTTTTGAAGAAGCATAGTAGACGTTGCCTTTTTTCTCCGCACCGTCAAAATATTCATCGAGTGTTACATAGGTATCGTCTACAGTTTTATATAGAACGTTTGCATTGACTCTATCATAGAATTTTTTATCTCTGAGGCAACCAAATTGGATATATACACACACATCGTCCCAGATCTTCTCGAGCCCTTCTCTATTGGTATTGAACATACCGTTTATTTTATCAGCTACTTTTTTCGCGATATGGTTACTTACTTTAGTTACATAGGTATTCGTTTGGAGGTAGCTACGAGAAACATTGAGTGGAAGCTCGGGACAATCGAGGATGCCCTTCATGTTCATCAAGAACTCGGGGATGACTTCTTTTATATTATCGGCTACGAAAACTTGGTTATAATAGAGCATTACTTTTGACTCAAGTGTTTCGTAGTCATTCTTTTGCTTTGGAAAATAGAGGATCCCTTTAAAGTTGAGAGGATAATCTGCATTTATGTGTATCCACATCAGAGGGTCGATGTAATCTCCCATTGTTTTTTTGTAGAACTCGATATATTCCTCGTCAGTGATTTCACTTGGGTTCCTTTGCCATAGAGGTGTTGTATCGTTGATCTTTTCACCGTCTTTATTATCGTCGTCCGTGAAGTAGATATCAAACGGCATGAATCCACAATATTTTGAAAGGATATTTTTAAGCTTCACGCTATCAAGATATGAATACTCGTCCTCGGTGAGGTGGAGGATTATATCTGTACCTCTTGTTTCTCTATCGCCCGATTCCATTTCATATTCACCGTCTTCGTTGCAATGCCAATGGACACTTGGGCTGCCGTCAAACGATTTAGTCACAATCTCAACCGTTTCTGCGACCATAAAAGCTGAATAGAAGCCAAGTCCGAAGTGGCCGATAATTCCGCTTTCGCTATTTTCGCCCTCGTATTTATTTATAAAATCAAGCGCGCCCGAGAGTGCGATCTTATTGATATAGTTATCAACGTCCTCGTTGCTCATTCCGATACCGTTATCGGTCACGGTTATTGTTTTATTCTCTTTTGAAACATTAACGGTGATACGATAGTAGTCACAAATGTCATCCGTTTTGCCAAGGTCTCCGAGACGCTTATGCTTCGTTATAGCATCGCAAGCATTGGAAACTATCTCGCGCAAGAAGATATCCTTTTCGGAATATAACCATCTTTTTATTACAGGAAAGATATGTTGTGTTTGTACTGAAATTTCACCTTTCATTAGTTTATGTCCTTTCTTTCTTACAGTTAAAAGACTCAGACTTTCGTCCGAGTCTCTTTAAGATTCATTTCCTGAAAATTATTCTTGGTTGCTTTCTTCAAACGAGCAATCGATATCCTCGTCATCAAGGCAATCAAAATCGAAATCGTCGCATTCAAGTTCTTCGTCGAGAATCAATTCTGCTTTGTCGCTTTTTTCTTTGGCATCCATTATCAAGAGCATTGCGCCCGTGAATCCGCTTACTGTTGCCAATGCTGCAAATGTTTTCGCAAGACTTTTCTTCTCACTATACAAGATGAAGAAAAGAACGATGAACATCATTCCTGTTACTAATGCGGAAATACCTGCGTAAAATTTGAAGTTTTTGATCTTTTTCATTAATAGATCCTCCTTTAGATTCTTTTTATTTATTATTCAGTTTTGCCAGTTTTTTTATATTTTAAATACTCATGAAGAAATCCGTCGATCTCGCCATCCATTACTGCCGTTATATTTCCGGTTTCATAGTTGGTTCTATTATCTTTTGCCAACGTATATGGCATAAAGACATAGGATCTTATTTGGCTTCCCCACTCGATATTCATTTTTTCGCCCTTAATATCCTCGATCTTCTCGAGCTTTTCACGTTCTTTTATTTCGAGGAGCTTACTTTTGAGCATTTTCAAGGCTGTTTCTCTGTTTTGCACCTGTGAACGCTCGGTTTGACAAGCTACAACTATACCCGTCGGAAGATGGGTTATTCTTATTGCGGAGTCTGTTTTATTGACGTGCTGACCGCCCGCGCCACTTGAACGGTGGGCTTCGACTTTAATATCCTCGTCCTTGATCTCGATCTTTATTTCGTCGTTGAACTCAGGCATAACTTCAACGGAAGCAAACGATGTTTGTCTTTTTCCTTGAGCGTTAAACGGAGAGACACGCACGAGTCTATGGACACCGTTTTCGCCTTGAAGATATCCGTAAGCGTTTTCGCCTTGAACCATAAAAGAAACGCTCTTCAGTCCCGCTTCATCACCGTCGAGGTAGTCTAGCACTTTTACCTTGAATTTATGGCGTTCTGCATATCTCGTATACATACGATAGAGCATAGAAGCCCAATCCTGCGCTTCCGTTCCGCCCGCACCCGGGTGGATAGAAACGATAGCGTTGCTATGGTCATATTCACCACTCAACAAGACATCTATTTTTTGAGATTCATACTCGTTTTCAAGCTCTTGCTTTTCAAGCAATATCTCATCGACTATTGACTCATCGTCCATCTCGACTGCCATATCGATCAAAGAAACGATGGATTCAAGCCCTGATTTAAGTTTTATATATCTATCCAATGTAGATTTTTTGAATTTCAATTCTTTGAGCACTTGTTGAGATGTGGTTTGGTCGTTCCAAAAGTTATCCGCGTGAGTTTTTTTCTCAAGCTCGGCAACCTCTTCTTCAAGCCTTTCGGTATTTATCGAACGTCCAAGTTCTTCAACGTCAACAGCTAATTTTCCAAGCTCATATTTTGCTTGTTCCAAATGTATAAGCATATCTTTTCCTTTCCGAAACGAAAACGAGTTTCGGTTTTTCTTCCTATTGTTAGTATATCATTATTTCTTTCAATTGTAAATAGAATTTTCCTAAAATTAACAATATATTCACATTTACAAACGAATTATTCACAAATAGATCGGACTCGACCTATAAGCCGGATTTTGTCGTGAGCGAACATCTATCTTGCATACACGTTGCCGTGCATGTCCTTGCCACCTATGGTACAACCGAGCCAGTTATAGTACCGTGCGGTGTTGCTCCGGATAGGGTTTACATGGCACGCGAAGTTACCTCCGCGTCGGTGAGCTCTTACCTCGCCTTTCCATCCTTACCGTTAATACGGCGGTTTATTTCTGTTGCACTTTCCCTAAGGTCACCCTCGGCGGCCGTTAGCCGTTACCCTGCTCTATGGAGTCCGGACTTTCCTCACACTACGATCTTTCGATATGGTAATATGCGTCCGCTCAGTCGAGTCCATTATTGATTATAATCAATTTTTATCTGTTTGTCAAACTGTTTTTTTAGTTTTAATCATTTTTTACTTATCCTATTTTGCTGTTTTTTATATTTGATCGGCTTAGTATCATTTCGGAGATTTTTTCTATTGAAATATGGGGTTTTGTGTGATATAATAATCATAACTTTATGATCGTTACAAAATGGTCGATTTTATATGAAAGGATATTATGATCGGTTATGGACATATACGAATACGCGAAAAAACTTTCGCTTATCAATGCTGTTTCAGGTCGCGAGGAGAGCGGTCACGAGGACCTTTGTGCGCTTTGCACTCCTTTCTTCGACGAAATGGAATGTGTTGCGCCAAACAACTTTATTGGAATCAGAAAATGCGGTAAAGAAGGCGCGAAAAAGGTTATGCTCGATGCTCACTTTGACGAAATCGGATTTATTGTCAAAGATGTTTGTGCGGGTGGTTTTTTGAAGGTAGTTAACGTTGGCGGCATTGACACAGGCATTTTACCTGCTGCCGAGGTCATCGTTCACGGTAAAAAAGATATTTTGGGTGTTTTCACCTCCGTGCCTCCGCATCTCAGAGGCGGCGCTTCCGACGACAAGCCGAAGCTCAGCCAGCTTGCTATTGACACGGGTATGGAGCTTGATGAGCTCAAGGAGATCGTTTCTATTGGTGACACTGTTTCCTACAAGAGCGAAGTTATGAAGCTTGGGAAGAACAGACTTTGCGGAAAGACGTTTGACGACAGAATCTGTATGATTGCGATCCTCGAGGCGTTAGAACTTTTAGAGAACGAGGACATAAACGTTGACATTTATGCGCTTTTTGCTTGTGGCGAAGAGACGGGATATATTGGAGCGCGCACGGGTGCGTTTAGAATCGACCCCGATCTTGCTATTGCGCTTGATGTTGGAAACGCATACGTCCCCGATGCGGACGTTACAAGAAAACAAAATGTACTCGGCGGTGGCGGAGTAATTTCGTATTCCGCAACACTTGACCTTGACATTACAGAAGGTATTATAAACGTTGCAAAGGAAAAGAACATTCCCTATCAAGTCGTTGCTGAGCCTTCACACACGGGTACTGACGGACATATCCTTCAGCTCACGAGAGCGGGTATTCCCGGAGCGTTGATCTCCGTTCCGCTTTTCAATATGCACACATACAACGAGGTTTGCTCTATTGATGACGTTCACAACGTTGCGCTTCTCCTCGCTGAATACATAAAGACACTTTAATGGAGGAACGATTATGGAATTTTTAAAAGAGCTTTGTGATTTAGTCGGCACCTCCGGTTATGAAAAGGACGTTCGACTTTTTATTGAAGAAAAGATAAAACCTTTCGCGACAGAGGTATACACCGACAAGATCGGCAACCTTATTGCGTTTAAAAAAGGCAAGAAATCAGGAAAACGTGTTGTTGTTTCCGCACACATGGACGAAGTCGGATTTATGGTGAGATACATCACTGATGAAGGCTATTTGAAGTTTGAGTGCGTTGGCGGTATTGACGAGCGCGTTCTTGCCGGAAGACGAGTTATTTTCGCTAAAAGCGGTATGCTCGGAATCATCTCCGCGAAGGCTATTCATATTCAAACGCCCGACGAGAGAAAGAAGATCGTCAAGGTGAAGAATATGTATATTGACATTGGCGCTTCGTCCAAGGAAGAGGCTGAGAAGCTTGTTTCTGTTGGCGACACGGCTGTATTTTATCCGAACTATGAGGAATTCGGAAATGATTCGATCAAGGCGAAAGCTATTGACGACAGATTCGGGTGTGCAGTTATGATGGAGCTTTTGAAGGAAGAGCTTGAGTATGACACATATTTTGCGTTCACTACGCGCGAGGAGATAGGTTGCCGCGGTGCTGCGGCGGTTGCATATTCCCTCTCGCCCGATTTTTCGATCGCGCTCGAGACAACTACTGCAGGTGATATTTGCGGTACACCGAAGCATTCGACTAAGTCGGAGGCCAAGCGGTCTTAGG
>JAZRTU010000116.1:0-5990 GCA_045652185.1 Eubacteriales bacterium
ATTCAGAGTGGAAAATTTTTTCTTCATTATATTATATATATAAATATAATATAATGACCTTATACCAATCTAATTATAACAAATATTTTCAAAAAAGTAAACAGATTTCTGTCCTTTTTTTATCCACTCTTTTATTTTTTAAGCTATTTTTCCCAAATTTTCCGAAAATACTTGACAATAAAGGAAAAAGAGGATATAATATACGGTGCTTCACTCTGTTTTGAGGTAAAAATAATTCAGGAGGTATATAAAATGCTTAGAACATACCAACCCAAAAAGCGTCATAGAAAAATGGAGCATGGCTTCAGAAAAAGAATGGCGACCGCTAACGGTAGAAAAGTTCTCAAAAGAAGAAGAGCTAAAGGAAGAGCTCGTCTCACATATTAATTGATATGGTAGCGAGACGAAAGATATTGTCCTTAACGGAGAATCATCTTTTCAAAAAAACCTATTCGAAGGGTAAATGCCGCGTTTGTGAATATGCGGCGATATACGTCTTAAAAAACTATCGAAGAAACGAAACTCGAATTGGGATAACGGCGTCCAAAAATCGCGGAAACGCGGTTGTCAGGTCGAGAATAAGACGGGTGTTGCGCGAAAGTGTCAGACCTATCTATCCCGAGCTAAAGAAAGGGTATCTTATCGTGATAGTAGCGCGTCAAGGCGTTGAAAATTCGAAAACCACTGTGGTCGCTCCGAAAATAAAAGAGATGTTGCGCGATCTCGGGATATATAACGGTGAAACGTGATGCGGTATATTTTTATATTTTTTATAAAGCTATACAGAAAATTCATTTCTCCGCTAAAAAAACCGAGTTGTCGGTTTACTCCGACGTGTTCACAATATGCTATCGAAGCGTTTCGAGAGCATGGCGCAATATACGGACTGTTTTTGACGTGTGACCGAATTCTCAGATGCAACCCATATTCAAAGGGTGGCTATGATCCTGTGCCGCTCAGGGCGAAAAAAAAACGCGGCGACAATGATTTGGAGAATAAAGAAGAGTAATGTTTGATTTTATTTATAAGGCCGTTGGTTGGCTGCTTGCGCAGTGTTATAATTTGACCAACCATTATGCACTCGCCTTAATTATTTTTTCGTTAGTAGTGCAGCTCTTGCTTTTTCCTCTCGGCATCAAGCAACAGAAAAACACAGTTTTGCAAGCATCTTTGAAACCGAAGGAGCTCGCAATCAAAAAGAAGTATAAAGGACGTAACGACAGAGCTACCCAAGAAAAGATGGCTCGTGAGATCCAAGAAATGCAAGCAGAAGAAGGCTATAACCCGATGAGCGGATGTCTTCCCCTTCTCGTGCAATTCCCCGTTATTATTATCCTTTATAACGTTATCCAAAGACCGCTCAGCTATATCCTCGAGTTTTCGACAGAGACTATCGATGCGTTGAAGACTATTATCGCAGGCGCAGAGGGTAATATTAAAGCGATCTATGAAACGAGTGTTATTAAAGAAATAATTAATGACCCGTCGAAATTCTCGAGCGTTTTGAACACAGAACAAGTTGATTCGATCACAGAATTTTCAAAGGGATTCAGTTTCTTTGGCGGCACGTCGCTTTTGGATAGCCCGAGTCTTTCAGTAATTAACTGGTTGCTCATATTGCCCGTTGTTATCTATGCATCGAGCTTACTTACACAATGGGTAACAAAAAAGTATTCCGTAATGCAAGAGGGTATGGAAAACAATCCTATGACCGGACCTATGATGACTTACGGTATGCCTTTTATCACTGTAATTTTCTCGTTCAGCCTTTCCGCATCGATCGCTATTTACTGGATATTCAGAAGCATATATCAAGCAATCCAAACATGGATACTCAACAAGATATATCCGATCCCCGAGATAACGAGAGAGCAGATCCAAATTGCTGAAGAAGCTTACAAGAAGAAAAAGAAGAAGAAAAAAGTTATCACCATCGAGGTAGACGAGGACGACGACTCTTATGATGAATTGATCGTATCGAAGGAACGCGCCGAGAAGATCGAAGCAAAGAATAAGAAGCTCGAAGAAGAAGAGTCTGAAGTAGACAAAAAACTCGAAGAATTGATGGAAAAAGCAAACAAAAAAGACAATAATGACAAATAACCGTATTTCCGGAAAGGAACAAATATGAAGAAAGAGACCATCGTAACGGCAAAAACCGTAGAGGCAGCAAAAGAGATCGGCGCTGCAGAGCTCGGAGTATCCGTTGATAGCGTCGAGATCGAAGTTATCGAAGAACCGAGCAAAGGATTTTTGGGGTTCGGTGCAACTGACGCCAAAGTCAAAGTATTTTATGAGCTGACACGTGGTGAACTTGCAAGAGAATTTCTTGAGAAACTCTTTAGCAATATGAAGCTTGAAGCGAAGCTTGATATTGAAGAGATCGACGATGAGATCAACGTTAAGATCAGCGGTGAGAATATGGGAATACTCATAGGAAGACACGGCGAGATCCTTGATTCACTCCAATATTTGACAGGTTTTGCGGCAAACAACGGCCGTGACGACCACACAAGAGTGACAGTTGACGTTGAAAACTACAGAGCAAGAAGAGAAGAAGCGTTGAGAGTTCTTGCTAAACGTATGGCTGACAAAGCGAAAAAATATCGCAAAAGCTTTACGCTTGAGCCTATGCCCGCATATGAACGCAGAATTATCCATTCACAAGTTCAGGAGATGCACGGTGTAACCACATATTCTATCGGTCAAGGTAACGACAGACGAGTTGTTATCGCGGTAGAAAGAGCAAGAAAACCTAAAAACGAACATAAATAAAAAGAAAAACCCCATTTGGTATTACCAAATGGGGTTTTGTCAATCGCCAAAGAATTAAAAGTTTTGATCGAACTTTTTCAACTGCCGGCGGCAGCGCCGTATTCCGTGAGGCATTTCGAGTATCGAAACGGCTACAACGCCATAATACAAAAGTTTCGTCAACCTTTTCAAAGGTTGTGCGGGTCAAGGGGCGCAGAGCCCCTTGAAAGCAAGAACACACCCACAGACACTATCTGTCCCACTGATAAACACCCGTCTTGATATGCTTCTTTTTTGCAATATGTTGCAATACAGACGGACGGCTGATGCCGTCCCTTTTTTTCGCATACTGAAAAAGACGGCTTCCGCCGTCTTTTTTGTTTATCGGAATTTAGGGTGCGCCATCAGAAGCGCACACACTATTGCAAGCAATAGTGTTGGATTTTGGCTTCGCCAAAAACGACTGGACTGATAAATTTATCAAGAGGGTGGCGTATCGATTCTGTTATCTTCGGGGGCGCTGCCCTCCACCCGCGATTTTTTAGAAAAAAATCGAGTAAAACTTTTAATTCTTTGGTGTTGTAGCTGTTACGGTGCTGTCAATGTTTTACTGTTTACTGAGTTTTTTGGGGGAGTTTGAGGGGGGCTTTTTCGAAAAAAAGTCCCCCTCATAAACACGATCAGCACACACGGACGACGATGATGGACACGTCGTCGCTGGTATTGGCGTGTGTTTTGGCTAATTCCATCAATTTCGCGGTCATTATTGCACAGCTTTCGCTATGCGTTGATTTGAAGTATTCGCGTATCCACTCGGGCGCGCTGTCGCCGTCATACGCGCCGTCTGACATCATCACGATAACGTCTCCGCGATGCGCTTTGAAGCTTTGCCGCTTCGCACATAGATCATCTATCAACCCAAGCGGCGCGCTTTTCACACCGACCATCGTTACCTCGCCACCGCGGATCAGATACGTCGGCGCCGCGCCTGCTTTCGTCAGCTCTACATCCATCGTCAGTCGATCGAGCGAGAGTAGGTCCACAGTCGTGAATACCTCGTCGCCCTTGCTCAGTAATATCTTATTAAGTAGCCGCAACACCTCGTCCTTGTCGCTACCGAGAAGTATCAGCTTCTCTATCAATATCGCGCCCATTCGAGAGCAGACCGCCGCCGACTCACCGCTGCCCATTCCGTCACCGATAAGCGCGTATGACATTCCGTTCGTGCTTTCAAACGTCGCAACTGTGTCGCCGTTGGTCACCTCACCCTCCTTCGCCGTCGTCATCATCGATGTTTCTACCCGACATTGCGGAACTGTCTCAAAGCTCATCGATACGCATTCGTCGTTCACTATAAACAACGGCTCGCTCACCTGTCGATCCAGTATCGATGATACCGTATTCATCAACGTGTTCGACGAGCATTCCATTTCGTTGAGATGTACGTCGTATATCTGCGCTCGCAAAAGCCGTGTGCCGTATACGCGCGCATGGCTGAAATTCAACCCCATCCGAGTTAGCGACTCCGAAAGCTCCAACGATAGCACGGTGTCAACGGTGTCTTCAAGCTCGTTCTGTTCACGTAGCGATGATAAGATCCTCGAAAACTCCTCGTATCTGCTCGCCGTTTGCGAAATTACGTTATCTGCTTGCGCGCTCATAAGCTCAAGTGATGAGCGTAGCTCAGCGGCGTTTGGACAGCATTTTATCATATAGTCTTTTATCGGTATCGCATCGTTAAGATATCCGTTCATCGCTTGGCGCATTTCGAACTCGTTTATCCCGTGGCTGAAGCATCCGTTGCAGTCGGCGCAACAAAGTGGCAGCTCCGTTATCACCGCGCGGCGCGTTACATCATATTCGTCAAGCACCTTCAACGCCTTTGAGAGCGACGAAAACGATTCCTCGATAAGCGATAGCTTTTTATCCTCGTGCGGTCCGTTGCTCTTGCGCTCACGCACGAATAGTTCCTTTATCCAATCGCCTGTCGGTATCCGTCGCAACAGCACATAGACACCAAGCCCGACGGTGACATGAATGAACGTGACTAACCCTGCGATCGCATCGACCGCAGCGGTCGAAAACAAGATCGCACCTATCGGCGCACAGATAAGCGCGGTCAACTCGTGTAACGGGAATAAAAACCCCGCGCACAGTCCCAACAGACCGAGCATTGGCAACGCGCTTACGTCACCTGTGGCGATCCCGCAGACAAATCCAACTATGCACCCAACTGCACAGCATGATGGCGACGGGCGCGACACCTCGTATTTGCAGAAAAGATAGCTCAAATATAACACCGCGCCTGCCGCGGCAATTATCCCGAGCGAGAGTTTCCCAACGGTTACGACCGATAACAGCCGCACTCCGCAGAATAGCATCGCTAACCGTGCCAGCACTTCATGAGGCGCCCCAAATACCGCAGTTTTTCTATTGAGCCCCAATAATATACCGCAAAACAAAGGCACTGATATTGCGAGTAATATTGTTCGTAGCGGCTCACCGACCTCACCGTCAACAAACGGGATACGCAACAGTCCACCGATAAGCCCTGCGGTCGATGACAGTATTATCCGTGCGACAACACCGAGCTTTCCTTTTTTAGCGAGTTTTATCCGAATGAGCGCACCGAGCGTTGCGCATATCATCGGCATCGGCGCGGTCAGTCCGCTTGCGGCGGCGGAAAAGAATAGCCCGACCGCCATCGGTGCGGTTGGCAACATTGATGCGAAGAAGAACGCCACACCAAACGGGTTGAACCCGACGCTCATCGGAGTCAGCCCGAGCAGAAACGTCAGCGCTGTTGCGGCAAACGAGTGTTTATCCTTATAAACGCTTCTCACCCATCGCGCCATTATGTTGAATATATCGTCGTTATTCGCCATAGCCATATTATGCTTGTCCGTGGTATTTTGGTATTTTTGGTTATTTTTTTCCATCTCCTTGGTTTTGCCTCCGTTATGTGTTGGGCAAATTATATCACGATGCGGAAGCGATGTTTGTCGATTGGGAGAAATCGGTTTTTATGTTCTTTTGTCAGCAGTTGCCTGTTTCGCGAGGATAACAAAACCTTTTGTATTTTTTCTGCTGCAGCAGCGGCTGCAAAACCAAAGATTTAAAAGTTTCGTCAACCTTTTCAAAGGTTGTGCGGGTCAAGGGGCGCAGAGCCCCTTGAAAGCAAGAACACACCCACAGACACTATCTGTCCCACAGATAAAGTCCCGTCTTGATATGCT
>JAZRTU010000117.1:0-20988 GCA_045652185.1 Eubacteriales bacterium
GTGTCACCTCTGCGAGCATAGGTTTACCCGCAAGGAATTTCTCGATCTCGTCAGCAACGTGCGAGCCAATACGGCGAAGACCGTTTTGGGCAAGTCCCGCGAGGTGAGGTGTCATTATTATATTCGGAACACTGCGAAGCGGTGAGTCCGCGGTAGGAGGTTCGGGATCGGTAACGTCAAGACAAGCATATTTGAGGTTGCCCGCCAACATATGCGCTACAAGCGCATCCTCATCGATAAGCGAGCCGCGCGCGGTGTTGATAAGCACCGCATCCTTTTTCATCATCGCAAGTGTGTCCGCGTTAAACATATGATAAGTTTCGGGGATAGACGGCGCGTGGATCGAAACAATATCAGATATCTTCAAAAGCTCTTCAAGCCCTACCTTGCGTGCGCCAACAGCCTCGATCTTTTCTTCGGGCATATTCGGATCGTAAACGACAACGTCAACGAGGAAGTTTCTCATCAACTCAGCGTAGTGTTTTCCTGCCCAACCAAATCCAACAACGCCAACGGTAAGTTCAAAAAGCTCACGAATGTCGTTCTTACCTTCTTCCCAACCGCCGTTTTTGATATTGTTATTGAGTGTATAGAAGTTCTTTGATGCGGAGATCGTAAATCCGAGCGCTGTTTCAGCAACACCCATACCGAGCGGAGCATTTGAGCTCGTTACTCTAACGCCTTTTTCCCAAAGCGCATCCGATACGATAGGCTTAACGCTTCCTGCCGCGTGGCAAACAAGCTTTAAATCGGGCGCAGACGCAAGCTGTTCTTCATCGATGGGAGTGTTTCCCCACGATGTTATCGCGATAGTTGCGCCTTTAATAGCCTCAGCCTGTGATTCACCTTGCGAAATATAAACTTCACCGAATTTTTTGAGTCTGTTTATCGCACGTTCGTTGATAACCATATCACGAGTTCCGGGCGACATAATGAGGCAAATCTTTTCCATAATAAGTTTCCTTTCAAATGATCATATATGTTATGGGGGTATCAATATCCAATTAAAACTCCGAACATCAATATCGCAACGGTGATCGCAAACATCAAAAGCTGCAGCTTCCAAGTCCATTTCACCCATTTGCCATATGATACGTTCGCCATCGAAAGCCCGATAAGCAAAACGGGGTTCGTTGGCAATATAACGTCGGTAAATCCGTCTGCCATACAATAGGTCAATATAATAATTGTCGGAGAGATTCCAAGTGCAAGCGCTATCGGCATAACTATCGGCATAACGAGAACGATCTTTGCCGAAGCCGAACCGATGAACAACTGCAAAAACAATATTAAGAAATAACACAAAATAACCGCGAAAAACTTGCTTTTCCCGTCGAGCATCTTCAAAACAACGTTCATTATCGTGTCAATAATGCCGCTTTCAGTCATAACAAGCTTTATCGACGATGCAAGCGCGATCATCAAGATCGCTGGCAGCATTGAAACCGCACCTTGCAAAATATATCTGAAAACGTCACGTTTACGCTTTGAAACGATTAATCCCGAAGCAATTCCGAATATCAAAAAGCTTGCCGCGAGTATCGGGATAGCGAGCCCCGAAATAGCACGAACCGAAGCGATCAAAACAAGAACGACCGCTTGAATAGCAAAAAATGTTGAATAAACACGGAATATTCGTTTATATTCATCCGCCGGGATAGGAGATTCCTTTTCAAGCCGCTCCCGTTTTATCTTATCTGTTTCATATGTAAGGGACGAAGACGGAGATCTCTCGAGCTTCTTCAAGTGCATCATCAAAAAAACGCACAAAACGAAATAAGTTATCCCGAAAAATACGATTCTCAACCAAACGCCCTCGCTTGTGCTGATGTTCGCATACTGCACAGCAAGACCAACGGAGAATGGGTTAGTGATCGCCGTTGAAAAACCAAAGCACGCCGCCAACAAACACGAGCCAAGTCCCGTCATCGTATCCATCTTCATCGAGAGCATAAACATCACGACTATCGGCAAAAGCGTTACAAGCTCCTCGAACATACCGAAAAGGCTTCCAAAAAGCATAAACAAAAGCACCGTCAAACAAACGATCGGGCCGCCCTTATCGTGAAGCCGCTTCATAATACCCGATATGAATATCTTAACGCCGCCCGTTTTTTCAAGCAGGTTGAATATCCCGCTCATAACGAGCAAAAATATGCTGATAACAATTATCGTAGTAGCATCTTCGCTTGCAAATACACGAATCGGCGCCGTTACAACTCGCCAAAGCTCGATTCCTTTTACACCCGCTTGTGTGAACGTATCCGTTATGATAACTCCGTTTTCGTCACGTTCAAATGAACCGCGCGGAACGAAATACGAAAGTGCGCTGCATAGCGACAGCATAGCAACCAAAATAAGCACAACGGTCAAAAACGACCGCGCACTGATATTTGAAAATGCTTTTTCTTTTTCTTCGACTTTAACTTCCTTTTTTTCTAACGTAGTAATAACGATCCCTCACTTTACAATTTTGTGGGTTAGCGCTTATTCATTACAAAATTCATCGTGTAATATCATCGATGCCATATACCAATCGACAGCGCTGCGAAGCTCTTTCGGAACGAAGAACAAGATCTCGCTGTCGTTATATACTTCAAAATTCTGACCCGCTCCAAACAAAAGACGATATATCCTCGTTAGCGGGATCAAGATCTCCCAATCTTCGCCGTCCCGGCTACCGACATATTTGAGTCCGTTTCTGTCGAGGGTGCAAACGCCATGTCCCGCGCTTCTCGTCAACGATTGACCGTTTTTCGACGGCAACCTCAGTTCAACCTCGGACAAAAGCGAATAATTTTCATTTTCAAGTATTTCGACCTTCAAAAGTTCAAATTGCCAATCATACCACTGTGCAAAGCTTCTAAACTTAAACTCGGGATAAAACGCATATCTGTCGTCTATCTCGCAAAGCTTTCCGCATTTTTCACAGGATATTTCATTCTTTTTAGTAATGATAGAATATTTTGCACCGCAATTCGGACAAACCGTCAAAATGTTTTCGAGCCCCTCGGCCATTCGTTTTGAACGATAGTGAAGCTTTGGCTTTGTTTCGAGCCACGCCAACTCGTCATAGCGGAGGCGTTCTTCTGTTTTTTGCTGTATCTCCTCGAGCGTCATCGCCTCGAGCTGTTCAGGCGTAAACAATATATCAAGCTCCGCCTCAACGAGCGCGCCGCGACGGAATCCTTTTCCCCATTTCGGATCAGCGAGATAATCACCGTTGATCTTAACAGTATATACAGGAACATTCGACTTTTTCAAGAACGAAAAGGTTCTGTCTTGTATATCCTCAAATCTGCCGACAGTCGATAATCTCGCCTCAGGCATCATCGTAAGTATACGACCTTCCTTCAAAACCCGAATACAGTTTTTTGTGCTTTCGTAATCTGCTTGAAACATACTTTTCGGGAACGAGCCGACGTTTCTGAGCAACCATCCGAGCCGTTTATCATAAAAATACAATCTCGCGACGATATAGTTCGGTGCATATTTCAAAAGCAACGATTCCGCATAATAAAAATCGATGAACGAGCCGTGATTACAAAGCACGATCGATGGGCTCACAAGCTCATCTTTGACTTTGTTCGTAGTTTTCAGCTTTATTCCGCACGATCTGAAATATATCCCAACCAAATAAAAAAGCGGATAAAGCAATATTTTTTTGCATTTTATAACGTTCGTTCTCGACGTATATTCCGTCTTCGCCGCGAAGGCGTTCAACTTTGCGAACAAGAACTCCCGTTTCCAAGACATCAACGTCAACAACGCGACGAGCAACACGAAAACAGCGACAGTAATACGCCAATCGCCCAAAAGCGTTATATGGCCGAGCGCAACGCCCATAAATATAGATGGCAACGAGCCCAAAAAAGTAACCGTTATGTATCTTCTGAAACGCATACCAACACTTGAAGAAAAGAAGCAGATCATACCATACGGTATTCCCGGCAAAAAATAGAGCAAGAAGACGATCAAGACCATTCGTTTCGACCTCGAGGCTTTATCAAGATCAAAATGAAGGTTTTCAACGAAATAGTCGCGGATCTTTTCTCCATACGTTTTATACAAAATGAATATTATCGTATTACCGAGCAAAACTCCTGCGGCGCAACAAGCCACTCCGACGCCAAGACCGAACGTCACACCTGCAAGCACTTGGACGGGCTCTGCGGGGATAACGGTACAAACTACTTGAAGCATTGACAACAATACCACCGTAATGTATCCGCGAGGTCCGAACTCCATCAATTTTTCTCTCAGCTCATCGTCGCTAAGCTCGTGAGTAAACAAGCTCTTAACTATAAGGCAATTATCGCCCGACAGCATAAACGCGATCAAAAGCGCCGTTGCTGTCACGAACCCGATCGAAACGAGCCATTTTATTTTATTTGTGTTTTTCATCAAAACGCAACCTTATCCTAATTATTATTACTATTATACCATATTTTTGAGATTAATCAAGTGGAACGAGCCGCATTTTTGCGACATTGTGATAAAACTGTGTGGTTTTTTCACTTTTTTACCATAATTCTCCCTATCTTGCGCTTTGTTTTACTAACTTGATGCAAATAATCAATAAGCTATTGACACTTCAGGCATGGTAGTGGTATTATATAATTAAGAAAATATGTATTTCGGAGAATAATTATGAAAATAACCGGCGATATACTTACAAGTGAAAATATCAGAATACTGGGTAGACATACAGAAGTCGATGGCTGTCTTGCGCTCGATTGGTCGAACAGCGGTATCGCCTTCACGTTCCAAGGCACCGGATTTTGGCTTGGATATGGTGAATACAAGGCGGCTATCCCCGCATACGTCAAGGTGTTCGTTGACGGGATCGAACAACGCTTCTCCGTTGTAAACGGAACGGAAAAGACTATCGTTGACACACTTCCCGAAGGCGTTCACACTGCGGTGGTGCTGAAGATAACCGAAGGTGTTGACAAGCTTCTTATGAAAGAGCTTACGATAATAGGCGCAGATCCGCTTCTTCTCGACCCGCCCTCACCGAAATCAAGAAAGATCGAATTTTTCGGCGATTCTATCACCTGCGGATACGGTGTTCTCGCTGAAGAAAGCGTTACAGTATACAACACGTACGAACAAGACAGCACGAAAGCATATGCGTTTCTCACTGCGCAGGCGTTTGATGCCGAGCTCCGCAGTGAATGCATCTCGGGTCAAGGTATCATCTGCAACTGTGACGGTAAGGTTGACTACGAGATCCCTAAATTCTTTATGCACTCATCGAGAACAAAGGAAAAACACGATCACTCCACTTGGACACCCGACGTTGTCGTTATCAACGCGGGAACGAACGACGTTGGCGGTGGGATCGCGAACGAGATAATCACCGAGGGCGCGATCAACTTTATCCTCTCCGTACGTAACCAATACCCGAACGCGAAGATCGTTTGGTTCTACGGAATGATGATGTACGGCTACGTTGCCGCGATCGAAAAAGCGGTTCAAACTGTAAACCTCGTCGACAAAGACGTATATTTCCTAACATGTGAATCAATATTCAACCGCAAGGGTGAAACGGGCGCTGTAGGGCATCCGAACGAGCTCGGTCAACGTCGTGGTGCTGATGCGCTGATCGCGAAGATATCCGAGATAACGGGATGGGAGGCAAAATAATGATTTGGAACGAAGTAATTATCCACACAAACACGCTTGGTGTTGACGTACTCGCCGATCTTCTCGTATCGCTCGGGGTCGTATGCTTTGTGACCGAGGACCCGAACGAGTTTCGCGAGTTTCTCGACGACAAAACTGTACCGTGGGACTACGTTGACGAGAACCTGATGGCGCTCGCTGAGGGCGAGAGCCGCCAAAAGATATATCTTTCCGACAGCGAACAAGACACTATTCTTATCGAAAAAATAAAAACCGCCGTCTCCGAGCTGAAAGCATCGCGAAGCGATCTCGGTCGACTTGCAGTTACCATCTCAAAGGTTGACGATGCTGACTGGGCAGACAACTGGAAGCAATATTTCAAGCCGCTTGAGATCGGCGACAACATCGTTATAAAGCCAACGTGGGAAGAATACGACGGCGACCGCACGACCGTGCTCGAGCTTGATCCGGGCAGTTCGTTTGGAACAGGTCAACACGAAACGACTGCGCTCTGTCTCGAGCTCGTTGAAAAATACATGGCATCGCATCCGAACGCATCGGTACTCGATATGGGTTGCGGTAGCGGTATCCTCGGCATCGCGGCGCTCGCGCTTGGTGCAAAAAGCGTTTTTGCGGTCGATATCGATGAAAACGCGGTGAATATCGCGATCGAAAACGCGCAAAAGAACGGCTACTCGGAAAACGTATTCAAAGCGGTATGCGGAAACGTGAACGAGAACAAATACCTCGCAGCGAAGGTCTGCTCACTCGGTTGCGACATTGTACTCGCAAACATCGTAGCCGACGTTATCATAATGATGGCGCCCGTGCTTGCATCATCGCTCAGTGCAGGAAAAACGCTCATCGTCTCAGGCATAATCGCACCGAAAAAAGACAAGGTGCTCCAAACTCTCAAGGCTAACGGGTTCAAGCTCACCCAACTCCACGAAAAGAACGATTGGGTCGCCGCATCATTGATCAAGCTTTGATGTTGCTCTTTATATGATCCCTTCAACGACTAAAGAATTTAAAGTTTCGTCGACCCTTTCAAATGTTGACGAAACTTTTAATTTTATGGTGTTGCAGCCGCTTCATGTTCTCGCAACCTTTTATAAAAAGGTTGACTTTAGTGTGTTAATGGTGTATAATATATAAGGTTAAATGGGGGAGTATGGATAGTACTGCCAAATACGAACAGGAGAACGAAAATGCGCGAGATAACTATGGCGTTCCCGTATTTTAAGCAAGAGGAAAAATGGCTTTCCGAGCTTTCAAAAAACGGTCTTATACTTGCCGACAGATCTTTCGGAAAATATAGCTTTGTCAAGTCAGATGAGCACGAAGCGGTCAGCGTCGTGAGATTCAAACACCCTGTTAACAACGGTGAAAGCGACGAAGAGATCAAACAGATCGAATCAACCGGTCAAACCTATATTTGCGGTTATAGGTGCTGGGGCTATTTCCGTGGCAAAAAAAGAATCGAAACCGAACGCAGACGTGAAAACTTTGTCCATTATCTCAATATTGCGTTGCTTTGGTTTGCAATATTCCTTTTTTCACTCGGCACTTTTTCCTATCAGCTCAACTTCATTGTCTTCCAGAAACTGAACGAATCAGGATTTTACGATAAACCAAAAACTGTTTGCTTGGCTTTTGCCCTGCTAACTCTTGTTCTCGCCGTCCCTTGCGTATACTATGCGACTACGGCTACACTATGCTTCCTTGATAGCAAAAAAAAGAAAGAGGAAAACTAAAATGAACGATAAAAAAACAATATACGTTGATAACGGAGCTACAACCCGTATGCTCCCCGAAGTTATTGAGTCAATGTGTGAGGTCTATAACTCCACATATGGCAACCCGTCGAGCCTCTATTCGCTCGGCAGAAACGCAAAAACTATGCTCGAAGATGCAAGAGCTCGTCTCAGCGCGATGATCGGTTGCGACCCGAAAGAGTTATATTTCACGTCGGGTGGAACCGAAAGCGACAACTGGGCAATAAAAGGCATTGCGGCTAACGCCTTGAAATACAACAAAGGTAAACATATTATTACCTCTAAGGTCGAGCACCACGCGGTTGACCATACTTTAAAGGCGCTCGAAAAACAAGGCTTCGAAGTAACCTATCTTGACGTTTACGAAAACGGTATCGTTCGTCCCGAGGATCTCGAAAAAGCGATCCGTGAGGATACTATACTCGTTACAGTTATGTACGTTAACAACGAGATCGGTACTATCCAACCGATAAAAGAGCTCGCGGCAATCGCAAAGAGCCACAAGATCCCGTTCTTCACTGATGCAGTTCAAGCAGTCGGAAAGCTCGATATCAATGTAAAAGAGCTCGGCGTTGATATGCTCTCAATGTCAGCCCATAAATTCAACGGACCGAAAGGCGTTGGCGCATTGTACGTCAGACGCGGACTTATCCCCGCTAACCTCATCGAAGGCGGTGGCCAAGAAAAAGGCAAGAGGTCCGGAACGGAAAATGTCGCAGGTATCGTCGGTATGACAAAAGCACTCGAGATTGCAACGAAAAGAATGGGCGAACGCGCGAAGATAAAAGAAATGCGCGACTACCTCGCTAAAAAACTTTTGGCGATCCCCTATACAAGACTTAACGGCGATATGGAAAACCGTATCGATGAAAATATTAATATTTCCTTTGAGTTTATCGAGGGCGAAAGCTTGCTCCTGCTCCTTGATATGTACGGAATATGCGCATCAACGGGAAGCGCATGCTCGTCAAACTCGCTCGATCCGTCTCACGTTCTTTTGGCGATCGGATTGCCGCACGAGGTTGCTCACGGCTCTCTCCGTATCACCCTCAGCGAAGATAACACATTCGAGGAAATGGATTATATAGCAAATACTGTCGAAAGTGTCGTAAAGAGACTTCGCGATATGTCACCGCTTTATGATGCATTTATAAATAAAAAGTAAAAAGGAGAAAAAGGTATGTATAACGAAAAAGTAATGGACCATTTCATGAACCCGCGTAACGTTGGCGAAATGGCAGACGCAACGTGCGTCGGTGAAGTCGGCAATGCAAAATGCGGCGATATAATGAGAATGTACCTTAAAATAGAAAACGATGTCATCACCGATGCGATGTTCAAAACGTTTGGCTGTGCAGCCGCTATCGCAACATCCTCGATGGCAACGGAGCTCATCAAGGGCAAAACCATTGACGAGGCATTGACCTTCACCAACAAAGTCGTTGTTGATGAGCTTGGCGGACTCCCCCCTGCAAAAATACATTGCTCCGTTCTCGCAGAAGAAGCTATCAAAACGGCGCTCGTTGAGTATTTCAAAGCAATAGGCAGAGATTACTCCGAGCTTGAGGCTCAAATACACAGCTGTGAGGATTGCGAGAGCTGCTCTCATGGATAAAAGGATCGTTGTCGGACTCTCCGGCGGTCTGGACAGCGCACATACCGCAAAGCAACTGCAAAACGATGGCTTTGAGGTCGTTGGCGTTTATCTTTCAATGCACGATGCGCATCCCGAAGCATACGAAAACGCAAAATCAGTCGCAGGCGAACTCGGTATAACGCTCGTCTATCGCGACGTTTCCGAAAGATTTGAAGACATCGTCGTAAAAGATTTTCTTTCGGAATACCTCAGCGGCAGAACCCCTAACCCATGCGTAGTATGTAATAGATATGTGAAGATATGGGCGCTATGTGAGGTCGCAAAAGAACTCGGGATCCCAAAGGTCGCAACGGGACACTATGCTTCAATAGAGCTTCTCGATAACGGCAGATACACCGTCGCTCGCGCAGAGGACAAAAAGAAGGACCAAAGCTATATGCTCTGGGGCTTGACACAAGAAATGCTCTCAATGCTTGTGATGCCGCTTTGCGATAAAACGAAAGCAGAATTGAAGGAGAAAAATGAATTCTCGGTCTCAAAAAACAAAGAGAGCCAAGAGATCTGCTTCGTCCCCGACGATGACTATATAAAATTTATTGAATCAAAAATACCCAAAGATAAACTTCCGAAGGAAGGCAACTACATAAACGAGCATGGAGAGGTGCTTGGCAGACACAAAGGCATCCACCACTATACGATCGGTCAACGACGCCGTCTCGGTATTGCGCTCGGTCAAAGATGCTTTATAACGAAAATCGATCCGCTGACCGACAATATCACGCTCGGATTTGGCGGTGATGAATACCACGACCGCTTTAAAGTGACAAACATAAATATCGTCGGCGGTATCGATGGCGATGAATATCTTGTGAAAACACGTTACCGTGCAGAGCCGGCACCTTGTAAGGTCGAATTCGTTGGCGAAGACTTGGTGTTCGTTGTTCCAAACGAACCGATCCGCGCAGTTACGGCAGGTCAATCAGCGGTATTCTATAAAAACGATCGCGTTGCGTTCGGCGGTGTGATAGAAAGGTAGAGCTTTATGGAACAAGTATATTCCGTAAAAATTAACAACATCAAAAAAGAACTTGCGTTAACACCTATCTTTGAGCCCGATGATATAGCTACCCGAATGGTTATCAGAAAAGACGTAAGCCGTCCGGGACTTCCGCTTGCAGGTTTCTTCGACCACTTTGAAAGCGGACGAATACAGATCATCGGTAATATGGAGCATACTTTTTTGGCAAATATGACCCACGAAGACAGATGCCGTTCTCTCGAAACGTTTCTCAGCTATGGCGTGGTGATGATAGTCGTAACGTCGGAGTTGAAAGTGTTCGACGAAATGATCGAGCTTTGCCAAAAATACAATACACCATTATATAGCACCAATAAACCAACGACAAGCTTTATGGCAGCGCTGATCGGATATCTTAACGTTCAACTTGCCGAGCGTATAACACGCCACGGCGTTTTGGTCGAGGTATTCGGTGAAGGTGTTCTTATGCTTGGCGACAGCGGTATCGGTAAAAGCGAAACAGCAATTGAGCTTGTAAAAAGAGGACACCGTCTCATCGCAGACGATGCCGTCGAAATAAAACGTACATCCGACAGAACACTCGTCGGTACAGCGCCCGAGCTCATCCGTCACTACGTAGAGCTTCGCGGTATCGGGCTTGTTGACGTCAGACGTATTTTCGGTATGGGTGCGGTAAAGCTCGCCGAAAAGATCGACTTGATCATCAATATGGAAATATGGCAACAAGACAAAATGTATGAACGCCTCGGACTCGACGAGGAGTATACTGAATTGCTCGGTATCAACATTCCGTCGATAACCGTTCCAATCAGACCGGGACGTAACCTCGCGGTTATAATCGAAATAGCCGCAATGAATAACCGCCAAAAGAAAATGGGCTATAATACGGCGGTGGAATTCAACAAAAGATATATGCAACTGCTTGAAGAAGGCAGCGAAAACTAAAATAAATAAATTATTATTGCCAAAACGGCATGGAGGATCATTATGTATTATATAGGAATTGACCTTGGCGGAACAAATATAGCAGCAGGTATCACCGACGAAAGCGGAAAAATACTCATAAAAAGCTCTGTTCCCACACTCGCACACAGAGAAAGCGACGAAATAACAAAGGATATGGCTTCCCTTTGCCTTTCTTTGATCGAAAAGCTCGGTATCACATTGAGCGAAGTTAAATATATCGGCGTTGCTACCCCCGGTATCGCTAACAGAGCAAGAGGAACGGTTGACTACGCATGTTCACTTCCCTTCGTAAACTATCCGCTTTGCAAAAAATTGGCTGAATTGACAGGCATCAAAAAAGTATACATCGAAAACGATGCAAACGCCGCAGCGCTCGGCGAAGCTGTTCAAGGCGCAGCGAAAAATTGCGATAACTCCGTAATGATCACACTCGGAACAGGTGTCGGCGGCGGATGTATCATCGACCGTAAGGTATATAGCGGATTTAACTTCTGCGGTCCTGAACTTGGACATATCGTTATCGTACACGGCGGAAGACAATGCTCTTGCGGAAGAAAAGGCTGTTGGGAAGCATATTCCAGCGCAACAGGTCTTATCAACATGACAAAAGAAAAAATGGAAACCGCAAAAGACTCAAAAATGTGGGAGATTTGCGACGGCGACATTACAAAAGTAAACGGCAGAACAGCATTTACAGCTGCGAAAGCAGGAGATGCCGCAGGTAAAGAAGTCGTTGATGAATACGTTGCATACCTCGCTGACGGTCTTGTTAATATTATCAATATATTCCAACCCGAAGTGCTTTGCATCGGCGGTGGAGTATCAGGAGAGGGCGATTACCTTCTCAAACCCGTAAAAGCTATCGTTGACAAAGAAGACTACGCTCGTGATAGCATCTCAAGAACTAAAATAAAGATAGCTGAGCTCGGTAACGATGCGGGTATTATCGGCGCAGCAATGTTAGGAAAATAAATAATGCAAATAAACCAAAAAGGATCATATACGCTCGATGCCGTCTCACTTGACAACGTCGTCGTATTCCCGAATATAACAGCTACCTTTGAGCTTCGTGATCTTAGTGCGATTGCAGCTATAAAGGCAGCACACGCAAAAAACGAGATGGTGTTTCTCGTAACAGAATACGAAAGTGACGACGGAACGGGCAACGTTTCATTATACAACGTCGGCGTTGTTTCGAAGATAGAAAAATTCGTTAGATTGAGCGAGAAGAAATACCAAGTCGTTGCCGAAGGTCTCTTCCGTGCGAAGATCGTTTCTCTCGAATCTGACGTGGGACTCGTTGCAACGGTCGAAAAGCTCGAAACTGAGCCCGAAGACCTCAATGAAGACCTCACCGCTTTGCGTTTCCGCGCGCTCGTTGCATATAAAAAATATCTTCAATATATACCGCATCCGTCAGATGAACTGATGAATGCGATAAGCCAAACCGAAGACCTCGGTTATCTCGCAGATGCGCTCGCATCGACGATGATCGTGAGACTCCAGACGAAGCAAAAAATTCTCGAAATAACTAACCCGCTCGAAAGACTACGCACCGTTTGCGATGAGCTCGACAACGAAAGTACTCTTTTTGAGATGGAAGTCGAAATAACGTCAAAAGTGAAGCAAAAATTTGCAAAGACTCAACGCGAAGCATTTCTTCGCGAACAACTCGCCGTTATAAAAAGCGAGCTCGGTATGGACGAGGATGATGAGGATGACGATTTTATCGACGACGACAGCGAATATAAAACTGCAATAAAAAATGCGCGCCTTCCCGACGAAGTTCGTGAAAAGCTTCGCAAAGAGGCTTCAAAACTCTCGAAAATGATGTTCGGCTCGTCAGAAGCGTCAGTTATACGCTCGTACCTTGACACTTGCCTTGAGCTTCCTTGGTTGGAGCTCAGCAATGATAGAAGCGATATCGAAGAAGCGAAAAAAATACTTGAAGATGACCACGACGGTCTTGAAAAGGTAAAAACACGAATACTCGAATATCTCGCGGTCAGAAACATGACCAACGA
The DNA here is from genome assembly GCA_045652185.1 of Eubacteriales bacterium. GTDB lineage: Bacteria > Bacillota > Clostridia > Oscillospirales > CAG-382 > UMGS1307. The sequence goes on from JAZRTU010000117.1 coordinate 13,030, forward strand.
TTCATATAGTCAGATCCTTTGCCTCGTCGGCCCCCCCGGCGTCGGCAAAACGTCGATAGCAAGATCTATCGCAACTGCTATGAACAGAAAATACGTCCGCATTGCGCTCGGCGGTGTTCGTGACGAAGCAGAGATCCGCGGTCATAGACGTACTTACGTCGGCTCTATGCCGGGCAGAATTATCGCAGGCATCAAGCAAGCAGGAACAAGAAACCCGCTCATTTTGCTTGATGAGATCGATAAACTAACAAAGGATAACCACGGCGATCCCTCGTCCGCACTTCTCGAGGTGCTCGACAGCGACCAAAACAAAACCTTCCGCGATAACTTTATCGAATTGCCGTTTGACCTCTCGAAATGTATGTTTATAGCAACGGCAAACACAGTCGATACGATCCCGCCTGCGCTCCTCGACAGAATGGAAATAATCGAGATGAACGGCTATACAGACGAGGAAAAGCTCTCTATCGCGAAAAATCACCTCATTCCGAAGCAGCTTAAAGCTCATGGGCTGACGAAAAAGATGCTCAAATTCAACGATGAGGCAATATTCAAAATAATGAATGCATATACTCACGAAGCAGGTGTTCGCAACCTTGAGCGTGAGATCGGCAATATCTGTCGTAAATTTGCAAAAATGTACGTTGACGGCGCTAAAAAGACGATGACCGTTACACAAAAGAATGTCAAAGATTTCCTCGGTGTCGAAATTTTCGACGAAGAAAAACGTTACCACAGCGACGAAGTCGGTGTTGTTAACGGACTCGCGTGGACACAACTCGGCGGCGACCTTTTACATATCGAAACCTTGTCAATGCAAGGCACAGGTAAAATAGAATTGACGGGAAGCCTCGGCGATGTTATGAAGGAAAGTGCGCACGCGGCAATAAGCTATCTTCGTAAGCATAGCGGCGAGTATGGCATCAACGAGAACTTCTATAAAGAACGTGACATCCATATCCACGTCCCCGAAGGAGCGATCCCCAAGGACGGTCCGAGCGCAGGTATTACGATGACAACGGCGATCCTTTCCGAGCTTTCGGGCAAAAAAGTTAAGCAAAGCGTCGCGATGACGGGCGAAATTACGCTCACCGGTCGTGTGCTACGCATCGGCGGACTAAAAGAAAAAGCTTTTGCGGCGTATAAAGCAGGCGTTGATACGGTTATTATCCCGAAAGATAACGCACGCGATATCCCCGAGCTTGATAAGGTCGTTCGCGACACTATCACGTTCATTCCCGTCGAAAACTACTCGGAAGTACCGAAAGTCGCGCTCGTAAACGAATAAAGAATTCCCCAAGGATCTTTCCTTGGGGAAATTATAATATTGATTACACCATGTATCCCTTTTTTCAAAAAACTTCTTATGAAAAGTGTTTCTTTGAGAAAAGCAATATAAAATTTTTGAAAGGACCAAGGAAAACTTTTTTTAAAAAGTTTTCTTTGAGATAAAACGGGTAATAATTATGGAAATGTCGATAGGTGGGTTAAACCTACACAATGTTGAGCTACACCACGTTGCGGGCGCGGTATCGCAGCACATAAAAAACGGCAATGTTCAAATAGCATTTTCGGGCAGAAGTAACGTTGGAAAATCCTCGCTCGTCAACAACCTTATGGGCAGAAAAAAACTCGCGCGTGTCAGCAGCGAGCCCGGAAAGACTATTACCGTCAACTATTACCTCGTTGACAAAAAGCTCTATCTCGTCGACCTCCCCGGTTACGGGTTCGCGCGCCGCCCGAAACAAGACCAGGAACGCTGGTCGAGGATGACACAATCATATTTTGACGATAACGAAGCGCTAACTCTCGTGCTTCAGCTCGTTGATATCAAGGTCGGACTGACGGAAGACGATATGATGATGCTCGACTTTATGGACCATTACGAAATCCCGTATATCATCGTTGCAACAAAATGCGATAAGCTGAACAAAACTCAGCTTACCGCAGCAGTAAACGATCTTCTGAACTCCGGTGCGCTTCGCGCGGGAACGGAGATCATTCTTTATTCTTCAACGAAGGGTATCGGCAGAGGCGAGCTTTGGAAACGCATCGCAGGTGCTTATCAAAACAAACTCAAAAACTCGGGCTCGGACGAATAGAACGTCCGACCGTTCAAATAATCAAGATGTGTTTTCTCACCAACAAATTTGAAGGTGAGCTTGTGGGCAGAAAGTGCTTGGGATGAATATCCCGCCTTTCTGTCTTTTTTGTTTACGGCGTATTTGCCATCACCAAGAAGCGGATATCCCGCCTCAGCGAGCTGTGAACGTATCTGATGTGTACGTCCGGTTATCAGCTCAACCTCGAGCAACGAAAGGTTTTTCGCCTTGTTTACGGAAACGACCTTGTATTTCGTCACCGACTCCTTCGCATTCCTCGTCGGATGCGAATGCACTACAACGCGGTTTTCGGCGGCAATCTTCTCGAGAAACCCGCGAAGCGTCGCTTCCTTCTTCACAGGAATACCGTGAACAGCGCAAAGGTATATCTTGTCGAGCTCACGAGCCTTTATCTTCTCGTTCATCACCTTCAGAGTGATCGCATTTTTCGCAGCAATAACGAGCCCCGAGGTGTTTCGGTCAATACGATTGCAAAGCGCGGGAGCGAACGAATTCTCCTCGCTCGGAACATATTCACCTTTATTGTAAAGATATAGCTTTATATGGTTAATGAGTGTGTTCAGCTCCTCGTTTTCGTCGGAGTGAACGATAAGTCCCGAGGGCTTGTCGGCGATGAGTATATTCTCGTCCTCATATACGACAACGAGCCGCGACTCCTTGAGCTTCGTGAACTTCAGCTCCTCGTTGGTCTTGTCACCGAAAAACTCGCTGTCAATATAAAACGTCAAAACGTCACCTTCGTTAAGGATAGAGTCCTCCTTGGCACGTTTTCCGTTGAGCTTTATTCTTTTGGTACGGATGTATTTATACATCAACGATTTCGGCATCGTCTTGAAGCACTTCGACAAAAATTTGTCGAGCCTGATGCCGCCGTCGTTCTTCCCTACCGTAATTGTTTCCATTTATTTACTCCTACAAATATATCTGTCAAATAACGCACTAAGCCAAAATCCCGCCACAACTCCGACCATATTCAAGATCAGATCATCAACATCAAAAAAACCGAGAAGTGTAAAAAGCTGTATTACCTCGGCACAAAGTATGGTCAAAAACGCTACGATGATGCATCCAAAAAGCTTTCGTGCCTTTTTGCAAACATGCGGCAGAAAAAAGCCAAGCGGAAGAAACATAAGAACATTGCCGAAAAGGTTTGTAAACGCATGGGTGGTCCACGCACGAGAAAGTGAGCGGATAAAACCTCCGATCGTCTCAAACGGAACTAAATTCAGTCTTTCGAGCAACTCTGTGCGGTAGTTATCAAACCAAGTATCATAATCAGCCCAAAACAACCGCTGACCAAACATCAGCCACAGCATCAACACGGCGTATATCCAAAACAAAACGACGATCACTCTTCTGCTTTTCTTTTCCATAATATTATGCATCAAGATATCTGCACGCCGCAAGCGCCGCTACAGCACCATCAGCCGTTGCAGTTGTAATTTGGCGGATAGCCTTGCTTCTGCAGTCACCTGCAACGTAAAAGCCTTCCGTCGAAGTGAGACAATCCTCTCCGCTTGCGAAATATCCACGCTCGTCGAGCGACGATACCTCGGAGAAGATCTCGTTTTTCGGCTCAAGTCCGATCGCAACGAACACGCCGTCGGACTTCAACACCTTCGCTTCACCGCTTTGGTTGATCGTAACGGTAACGGTATCTCCGTCGCCGTCAAGCGCCGTTACAACGGAATCAACATACGTTTCAACGTTCTCAAGCGGAAGCAATTTGTCGAGAAGACGTTTCTCCCCCGTGAAGAACGGGAGGTTTTGAACGATCGTTACCTTTTTCGCGATCTCGGAGAGCATCAACGCCTCTTGGAGCGCACTGTTTCCGCCACCGACAACGATGACTTCTCTGTCCTTATAGAATGCGCCGTCACATACCGCGCAATATGATATAGATTCAAGCGCCGCATCGGGCACTTCTACCGCGAGTGTACGGTGCTTTACACCAACCGCCGCAACGACCGTCTTCGACTCGAAAACGCCGTCCTCGGTCGTCACCTTGAATATTCCGTCCTCTTTCGCAATAGCGGTAACCTCGCCCATCTCGAACTCCGCGCCTTGCGATATCGCTTGGTCAACCATAAGCTCGGCAAGCTCGTTTCCGCTTATCGATGTGTGTGAAGGGTAATTTTCGATCTTCGGGCTATGTGTTATCTGACCGCCAAACGATGCTTTTTCGATAACGAGAACGCTTTTTCCTGCACGAAGCGCATATATAGCCGCAGTAAGTCCCGCAGGGCCTGCGCCGATAACTATTATATCATACATTTTCTTTTCTCCTATTCGTAAAATTACCTAAAAACAGACATAGTCTGTTTTTAGGTAATCAATAGTAATTCTACGGTTATGCTTCGATAAACTTTTTGATGTTAGCAACGCCAACGTATTTCTCATTTCCGCCCTCGTGCATTACAACGAGTGTCGGAGCTTGTTTGAGCTCGAGAGATTTTGCAAGCTCGAGGTTTTCGTCAACGATGAGCTTTTCATAACCGATTCCTGCTTTATCGAGCATAGATGCCGCTATTTTGCAGTTCGGGCAAGTTTTTGTTGCGAAAAGGATAACTCTTGCTTCCTCGTTCTTAACTGTTTCACATTCGCATTCGTCTTTTTGCGCTCTTGTTTTCTTCAAAACAGAAGTTTCGAGGTTGTATTCTTTTCTGCACTTATATTCTTCGCTCTTACCGTCGTTCCAAGCTTGAACGGGACGATAGTAGCCTGTGATACGGCTATATACTTCGGTCACTTCACCGCAGATCGGACACTTGAATTGTTCGCCGATAAGGTATCCGTGGTTCTTACATACGGAATATGTTGGTGAAAGTGTATAATAAGGAAGCTTGTAGTTTTCCGCTATCTTGCGAACGATAGTTGCCGCCGCTTTCCAATCGGGCAACTTTTCGCCCAAGAATGCATGGAATACTGTACCGGACGTGTAAAGAGTTTGAAGCTCGTCTTGAATATCAAGCGCTTCGAAGATATCGTCGGTGTATGCAACGGGAAGGTGAGATGAGTTCGTGTAGTAGGGTGTTTCGTTTCCTTCGGAAGCTGTGATGATCTCGGGGTATCTTTCAACGTCCATCTTCGCAAGACGATACGTTGTGGATTCAGCGGGAGTAGCTTCGAGGTTATAGAGGTCACCATACATTTCTTGGTAGTCGGAGAGGCGTTCTCTCATATGGTTGAGAACCTTCTTCGTGAACTCTTGTGTTTCCTCGTGTGTGAGGTCAACACCGAGCCACTTCGCGTTAAGGCCTACCTCGTTCATACCGATAAGACCGATCGTCGAGAAATGGTTGGAGAAAGTTCCGAGGTAACGTTTTGTGTAGGGATAAAGTCCTTCGTCGAGAAGTTTTGTGATAACCTCACGTTTAACCTTCAACGAACGAGCGGAGATGTCCATTATTTTATCGAGACGTTTGAAGAATTCGTCTTCGTTTTCGGATATATAAGCTATACGAGGCATATTGATCGTAACGACACCAACAGAACCCGTGCTTTCACCGCTTCCGAAGAAACCGCCCGACTTCTTACGAAGCTCACGGAGGTCAAGGCGCAAACGGCAGCACATACTTCTGATGTCGCTGGGCTCCATATCGCTGTTAACGTAGTTGGAGAAATAGGGTGTACCATATTTTGCGGTCATCTCGAAGAGAAGTTTATTGTTCTCTGTTTCGGACCAGTCGAAATTGGATGTGATAGAATATGTCGGGATCGGATATTGGAAGCCTCTGCCGTTAGCATCGCCTTCGATCATGATCTCGATGAACGCTCTGTTCACCATATCCATTTCTTTCTTACAATCTTTATATTTGAAGTCCATCTCTTTACCGCCAACGATCGCGGGAAGCTCTGCAAGGTCAGCAGGAACCACCCAGTCGAGAGTGATATTCGAGAACGGAGCTTGTGTACCCCAACGAGAAGGTGTATTTACACCGTAAACGAAGGATTGGATACATTGTTTAACTTCTTTATATGTCAAGTTGTCTGCCTTTACAAACGGAGCGAGGTATGTGTCAAAAGACGAGAATGCTTGCGCGCCTGCCCATTCGTTTTGCATAATACCCAAGAAGTTGACCATTTGATTAACGAGCGTTGACAAGTGGCTTGCGGGAGAAGAAGTGATCTTGCCCGTTACACCGCCCAAGCCCTCTTTGATGAGCTGTTTGAGCGACCAACCTGCGCAATAACCTGTGAGCATTGAGAGGTCGTGGATATGGATATCGCCGTTTTTATGAGCCTTTGCGATCTCCTCGTCATAAACCTCGGAAAGCCAATAGTTAGCCGTGATAGCACCGCTGTTGTGCAAAATAAGACCACCAACGGAATACGTAACCGTTGAGTTTTCCTTAACGCGCCAGTCTGTTTCGTGAACGTAGCTATTAACGAGATCCTTATAGTCAAGGATGGTCGATTTCATATTACGAAGCTTTTCGTGTTGACGACGATAAAGAATATACGCCTTCGCAACGTCAGCATATCCCGCTTGGATAAGCACAGACTCAACGCTATCTTGGATATCTTCAACCTCGATAACGCCGTTTTTTATCTTTGGCTCAAAGTCTGCCGTTACCTTGAGCGCGAGAAAGTCGATAATATTAGGGGTAAATTGTTTGTCGAGCGTTTCAAACGCTTTTGTGATCGCACCGCTGATCTTACTGAGATCAAATTCTGCCGGTTTGCCGTTTCTTTTTAAAACTGTATACATTTTTTCCTCTCCTTCATTTTTCTTTTTATCTTAAATTTATTAGTTGTTTTTTCACCACATCTCGGTGTCGAATACGATATTAGCACAAAATATTGTGTTTGTCAAGGGCAAAAAACAACATCTTGAAGAAAATTTTAAAAAAATCCACAAGATGTTGTAGCGTGTTAAAGTGTTATAACATCATCATTATCAATCGATACCGCGAAGCTGCGCATTGGGAATAAATTCGCGTGCGGCTTCAAGAAGCTCGATCATTTTTTCCTTCGAATACGCGGAAAACGGCCCTGCGATAAGCTTTCCCGAATCAATAAAGCCTTGGAGAAAATACTTTTTCGTGCCCTTTAACCATGAGCCTATTTCTTTGATATTGATAACGTCGTGCAATTCGCGGACGACGGTCGTTCGGAACTCGTGGTCGAGTCCGCTTTCTTCGAGGAGTTGAACGCTCCGCTTAACTGCCTCGAGGTCGGGAGATGCGATACCCGTTGCCGCCGCATATCCGCCCTGTGAGCTTTTGATATCCATAGCGACGTAATCGACGTTGCCCGAATTGATCGCTTTTTCGAGTCTGTCGGGGAAAAATCCGTTAGTGTCGAGCTTGACGAGAAAACCGAGCGCCTTTATCTCAGCGAGAAACTCAAGAGTATCCTCATATATAAGCGGCTCTCCGCCCGTAACGCACACACCCTCAAGCACACCGACACGTTTTTTCAGATATTTAAAAATATCGTCCTTCGTATATATCCCCTCTACCTTTCCGATAACAAGGTCACCATTATGGCAAAAAGGACATCTGAGATTACAGCCACCCAAAAACACCGTACAAGCAATATGCTCGGGATAATCGAGCAGCGTTGTTTTTTGCAATCCGCAGATCTTCATCAAAAATCCCCCTTCGTGCATCGCGATTTATATTTTATCACGACTTAAATTCTTTTGCAATACCATTTTTCGGATTTCAAACACTTTTTATCAAAGCAATTCAAAATGGTTTTTCACCGCGTTGATCACACCCTCATTTTTCAGCTTACTGATCTCCGCAGAAAGCCCGCTTCTCTCAACCTCGAGATAATCCGCAAGCTCTTGACGATCAAACGGGATATCAAAGCTAAAGCTTCCCTGCTT
>JAZRTU010000118.1:0-3614 GCA_045652185.1 Eubacteriales bacterium
CACCCCCCTAAACCCAATTTGCACCCCCTGGACCTCAAAAGGGTGCATTTGTAATAAATTTAGAGTTAGTCATCAAAAAAGAACGAAGCAAAGCTTCGTTCTTTTTTGATCCAAGCCGCAGGAATAGTATATCATCGTCAATCGAAGCGTGTATCTTTATTATCACCCAACTTTAACAACGATATCTCCTGTGCTTGTGTGTATCTTGCATTTTTCGTTTCCCGTAGAGTCGGGTATCTTTATTTCCCCCGTATCACTTGTGACGTCAAATATTTTACCACTCAACAAATGTCCTCTAACCTCACCCGTATCTGTCGTAATGACGATATCAGGCGCATCGATCGAATCGAATGATATATCGCCGGTACTTCTGTTTATCGTTATCTTTTCGGTGGCAACAACGTTTTTCAAATCCAATTCACCGGTTGATCCGTCGCTTTCGAATTCCTTGCATTTCACTTCGGAAACATCAATACTTCCTGTCGAAACATAGAGCATCAGCGAAATAGTTTGAACCTTTTTTATTCGTATATCTCCTGTTGACGTTTTGATGTTGATCATGTGCTCTGCAGAAGCGTAATTTGCAACATCACCCGTCGATGTGCGGATCCTCTCGTGTTTAAATTGAAAATCACTCGGGATAAGAATGTCACCCGTGCTTTCATCGATGGTCAGATCGTTGTATTGCCCTGCAGGCAAAGATAATATTATCTTCGGAGTCTTTGATACAATTCCGATCTGCTCATACCACTTTCGCTCGTCGTTCAATTCGATCGTAAGCTTCCCGTCTTCGATAAAAACAGAATGTATCTCGTTTTCGTTTTCAAAACAAGTTATCTTTCCGACGTCACCCGTCGCCGCCTCAAAAATTATGTCGGCTGTGGAGGTCTTTATCAAAATATCGTTGAATTCTTGCTCAATTTCATGTACGTTTGTGACGTATTTTTCCGTGCTTAACAAGCTGATATCAAACCCGTTTGATATCATAACAGCCAAAAAGATAATAAGCCCAAAAGCAATAAGTAAAAATCCCAATCCTGTCCATATTTTCGTGTTTCTACTCATGTTTTACCTCCTTTTTTCCAACAAAGCATCTTTTCAAGCCTCTGAATATAGCTTTTGTAAGAGCAATGATCCCTTTCGTTGCCGCATTGCATCCAAAAAACAGAAATACCGAAAGCCCGAGAAGAAAGATCGCCACTCCGATCAAAGCCACTCCAGAAGCAGCTTTTCCTGTAATCGTGAAAAATCCACCCGCAATGATCCCGCCAAACGCAGTTGCGATAACCGAACCGAAAACTGCCCAAAGCGAAATTATAACAGACCATAACGAAACGTATATCGAAAAAATAACAGCCAAAACCGCGATCATTAATGATAACCAAATAGGACTTCCCAGCACGAGCAACGCGATCTCAACTCCCGAAAAATTCCGTTTCTCCTTGAAGTGTCCTTTAACTATCTTCGTGATAGGTATCTCCGAAATGATCGATTCAATTATCTCGTTAACGTCGCCCATCTCGGCAGTTGCATCTTCCTCAGTTCGCCCATCCTCGATCAGATCATCAATAAGCTCACTGTAAAACGCGATCCGCTCCTCGATCTCGTTAGCGGGCAATCCGCTTAACCCAAGCCTTAACTTTAACAAATATTCATCCTTGCGCACCATCATCACCCTCCTTTGTCACAAATCTGTAGATCGATAATATCTCGTTCCAATCCTTCTTGAATTCTTCAATGCGAGATAATCCCTCCGCTGTGATGTGGTAGTATTTTCGAAGCCGTCCGTCGTGTTCGGCAGAACGAACACTCAGCATATTCGCAACCTCTAAACGTTTTAAAATGGTGTATAACGTCGATTCCGAAAGTGAAATATAAGGCTTCATATCTTTTATTATTTTGTAGCCGTATGACTCGCCGTCCTTGATAGCCGCGAGCACGCAAACGTCTAAAAGCCCACGCTTTAATTGAATATCCATAAAACGCCTCCCTTAACGATATACATCGTATCACGAAGTATATAAGTTGTCAAGAGAAACGATAAATTTTATAAATTTTTCTTGCAAAACAGTATATATCGCGAAGCATTGACAAACCCTAAACTCTGTGATAAACTACAAAAAAGTATTCTCAGAGGGGTGTTTATGAAAAAGCTTTCAAGACAGGAGATCTTACAAATAATCAAAAACGTATTGTTGACCATAGTCGGAACGATCGTTCTCGCGTTTGGAGTGGCGGTGTTCATCGTGCCGTTCGAGCTTATCACCGGTGGAGTGTCGGGCTTGGCGTTGATATTTGAAGCAGTCGTTCCGCTTGAAATATCGATCGACCTATACGTAACAATACTTACTTGGGCGCTCTTTTTGTTAGGACTTTTTATCCTCGGTCGAGATTTCGCGCTGAAAACACTCATTTCAACCATCGTTTATCCAATCGCACTATCACTTTTTCTTCGACTTAGTGAGCCTGACGTGTTGGATGGTTTTTTCAACCTCAGCAGTATGACGCACGGAAATATAAACCTTATCGTTGCCGCAATATTTGGCGGTGTGTTTGTCGGCGCGGGATGTGCAATAACGTTTCTCGGCGGCGGCTCAACAGGCGGAGTGGATATATTGACCTTCATAATATGTAGAATATTCAAACGAGCAAAAAGCTCTGTCGTTATGTTTGTTATCGATGCAAGTATCGTAATATTCGGTATGTTTATAACGAAAGATCTCGTGGTAACGCTTCTCGCTGTGTCGTCTGCATTTGTTGCCGCAGTCGTAATAGATTACGTGTTTGTCGGAAGCTCAAGAGCTTTCGTCGCGAATATAGTGTCCGACAAATATAAGGATATAAGTGAGCAGGTGATAAAACAGCTCGACCGCACAACGACGGTAGTAGATGCTGTTGGCGGTTATTCGGGTGAGCAAAAGAAGATCGTTATGGTTTCGTTTTCGATAAGACAGTATTCAGAGCTGATGAATATCATTTATAAATACGATAAATATGCATTCGTAACGATAAGCAGCGCTCACGAAATAAACGGCGAAGGCTGGACAAGAGAATAAAAAACCTCTCGTTTTTCAAAACGAGAGGTCAGACTGAAGCAAGTCGCTCGACTTGCTTTTTTCTTGTCCTCATAGGACAAAATTGCAAATCGTAAAATCACGCCATAAGGCGTGTATATCATCAATTCCGAAGGAATTGCATATCATCAACACGTAGTGTTGTATATCATCAAGCCGCAGGAGAATCCAGCCCCAAAGGGGCTGATGAGATGCAAAGGCGGAAAGCCGCCTTTGATGATATACCGACTTGCGTCGGATGATATACCAAGCCTGCGGCTTGGATAAAAAAATTCCAAGTCCGTAGACTTGGAATTTTTTGGCTCCCCCTGTTGGGCTTGAACCAACGACCCCATGATTAACAGTCATGTGCTCTACCGACTGAGCTAAGGAGGAATATTAAAATAGGGATGCCATTTGACATCCCTTGCCGCATAGATTGCGGTGTTAGCATCGACCAATCTTCCCGGGCCGTCGCCAGCCAAGTATTGTAGGCGCTGTCAAGCTTAACTTCCGTGTTCGGAATGGGAACGGGTGGACCCTTGACGCTAAAGACACTAA
>JAZRTU010000119.1:0-4434 GCA_045652185.1 Eubacteriales bacterium
CATCGCACCTCCTCACTTGCCATCGCACCTCCTCACTTGCCATCGCCCCATCACCCATGCCATCGCACCTCCTCACTCGCACCTCCTTTTTTCACCCTCGCCCCTCACCCACTTCACCCATTCATCCATCCTTTGCGCTCCCGCCGCCCAACTCTACCGCAAAAAAATCGACTCTACCATCTGTAGAGTCAAAAAATCCTTGCTAAATCACATATATATGTGCTATAATATATATATCCACATCAAATCAAGGAGGTCAAAATGAAAAAAACACTACTATTTCTTGCGTTGCTCATATTTTTCATTGCCACGTTGTCAGGCTGCGGGAAATGTGAGCATAGCTACCTATCCGAATGCGCAACCGTTTGTCAAGTATGCGGCACAGAACGCTCGACCGATACCCCACATTCGTTCGACGAAACGCCCGAGTGCGAGCCGCGCACCTGCAAGGGGTGCGGTTTTGTTGACGAGCGAAATCATTCATATAAAACGCTCGACGAGGAAAAACCAACGCTCTTTAAAGATGGAAAAAAGACCGAAAAATGTACTGTTTGCAAAAAGTATTTAACAACAAAAATTCCTAAGTTGACAGCAAAAGAACTCGGAATGCCCGCCGTGTATATAACCGACCTCGGTGGTACGACACCGATAAAATCACTCGAAAAATATCAAGGCGAGATAAAAGTGAAGCTCGATTATATCAGCGCAAACGGAAAAGCAGAGGACTTCTCGTGCTATACAAAAATAAAGGTACAAGGTGCCTCCTCCTCGGGATACGAAAAAAAGAACTATACCGTAAAATTCTTTTCTGACGAAGAGCTTACAAAAAAGCATAAGGTCGATTTCGGCTGGGGAAAAGAAAACCAATATTGCCTGAAAGCAAACTACGTTGATGCATCCCACGCGAGAAATATCATCGGCGCACGTCTTTCAGCCTCAGTTGTGAAAACAAGAACCGACCTCGACCAAAATCTTGCCGTTGCACCCAACTACGGACTTATCGACGGCTTCCCGATACTAGTCTATATTAACGATTCTTTCCACGGGCTCTATAGTCTCAATATCCCGAAGGACCATTGGCAATTCGGTATGAATGGCGGCGAGGACACAAGACAGGCGATATTAATGGCGGCTAATTGGACTGACTCCGTGCGTTTGATGTCTCCTATCGGCAGATATTTTGTAGATTCCGGCTGGGATGTTGAATATTGTTCAACCAATGACGATAAATGGATAAAAGAATCGTTCAACGAGCTTATATCGCTCTTGAATTGCGGTAACGGCGAGAAAATAAAAAAAGAATTGCCGACCCACCTCGATATCGGTGCGGCAATAGATAACTTCATCTTGACTTTCGTGCTTAATGCCGCGGATAACGAAGCAAAAAATATCCTCTGGGCAACCTACGACGGTGTGAAATGGATCCCGTCTATGTACGATATGGACGCCACCTTCGGAATGTTTTGGAACGGTCTTCCCATCGATGAGGTCAATGCCAACAGCATCTACCCGACAGTACGCCCTGACGGAAGCTTCAAGCTCACATATAGCTATAGCCAAATGTACTACGTGCTTCTGACGTATTATCCCGACGAGGTCGAAGCGCGATATAATGAGTTGAGAAACGAAATAATTACAATCGAGAATATCTCGAAGCTCTTCGCGGACTATCAATCGCAGATCCACGACGAAGCCTTCAAAGCAGACGATCTGAAATGGAGCCCACCGTTTTCAACTGAAAACCGCAACAATATGTGCTCCCAAACGGAAAAACAGCTCGCCCGCCTCGATGACTTCTTCGAAAAATTCAATAAATAAAAATTGACTTGCATAAGACCGGTTCTCATGCAAGTCGATTTTTCTTATAACCCAATAATATCGAAAACATCTACACCACCGAGAATGTCAACATCAGTGTTTGAGATCTTTATCTTCGGCGAGAGCTGTTCTCCGTTTTCGTCATAGGCGGTGTTACTAATAAATGTCAAACTGCCAACACGCTCAGCGCGAAGAATTCTTCCGCTGTTTCCGATGAACTCGTTGTCGTGTATCGCAACTTTGCCGTGAAATTTCTCGTCGCCTTCGGGGACGGATGGAACTATCTCGATCGTGTAACCGCCGAACACGTCTCCACAGTCAATAAATTTGTTGTTCTTTATCTCAACGTCCTCCGCTTGACCGCTTTCATACCAAAAGTTAGCGTCTGCCGCCATCTCAATCGCCCACGCGGGAGTAGTGAACGTGTTGTTCTCGATCAGCACCTTTCCACTCGTCGTAATGAGAAATCCTCTCGGTCTGTTGTTTCCAACTCTGCATCCGTGTAAATGTACCTCTGAAGGCATCGCCGTACGGTTTTCGATAGCGTACCCTTCGCCAATATGATCGGGTATCGCTCTGTCGAACGTCAAAACGTCATGTCTGCCGTCAAGCTTTTCGACCTCCGTTATCACGGCATCAAAAACACGCTTCATAATACGCTGCTCAACGAAAGATACCGTCTCGCCAATGTCGTACGCTGAAATATTGTAGTTCGGATAAAAAACAATAAGCTTGTTTTCTGCTAACCTTTCACCAAATGTCGTATATACACCGTGAACATTCGTTCCGTCGTCGAGCATATTCATAAGAACGCAGTCCTTCAGCTCAACTTTTCCCATACAGTTTACGAAATGCGTCGCGTCCGCCGTAATGGAAACGCATCTTTTTTCGTCAAACCCATTTTCGCCACATTCTCTCAAACGCACTGCAACACGCTCGACCAAAATGTCGCGTGTGCGTTGCATAATGATGCCCATTCCCGCGCATTCAAATATGTTAACGTCAGAAACGGTAATATTTTCCGACCTGTTGAAGAAAATACCGCAGTTGAATCGTCCTTCGTTTTGGAACGTCATAACGCTTTGCACATAGGGGAGCGGAGTGTTTGGCATAGTTATCTTGATGAGGCTGCCGTCAACTCGCTCGGCGGTAAAATAGTCGAGACCGTTCTCTGTTTCGGGCTTTGTGCAGTTCAAAACATATGCTCCGTGTCCGTGAACCATCGATTTTTTATCGGGATAAAACTCCGTAATAAGATAGGGAATGTCAGTCCGTCCCTCGTAGCTATCCGAAACGGCAACCATACGTCCATCCTCGACCTTAACGGGAAAAGTATCTTCGTCAACGCTCATTTCGAAATATCTTTCTCCCTCGTTAACGGAAACTACCTTGCCCTCTGTGTGAAATGGTCTGTCAAACGCGATCGAGAAATTCTGTAGTGTAATTTTTTTGGCTTTGTCACCGCCAAACGGAAAAATCCCGCCGAAGAAAAGAAACGTTGCACCGCACCCGTCGATAACGATGTTCTCCGCGTCAATAAAAGGGAACACGATAGACTTCATCCCGTGCTGGTTGTTCGAAACAAAAAGCTCGTGGTAAAAACACCCTCCCTCGCGGAAACGGTATTCGCGCTTGTCAAAAGCAAGCTTGCCGCCTCCCGCCTTTTTGAGCGTTTCAATAGCCTTGATAACGCAGGGCGTAAAGCTGTCCCCATCAATATATTCTAAAAAATCATTAATGTGTAATTCTATCATAAAGTATTCCTCAAAAATTAATTGTTGATTTTGTAATCAATAATTATCTCAATAAACTCTTTGTCAATATTCTCCTGCCACTCGGCGCAAGTTTTCGAATCGAAAACCAGCTTTGCAATATTATCGCATATTATAGCCTCTTGCTTCACATCGGCAATGTAAAATTCAACCTTTTTTGCAAATAAAACGTCCTTGAAGGCTACCTGTAGTTTGATCTCTTCGAATTCAACGGAATATTTGTTTAAATGAAGGTCAATGGTTGTATCTTCGTGATCGTAAAAGCAGAAGGTGTTGTCAAGACTAGCTCCGACACCGATTGCCTTTGTGTCAATGTAATGGATAATATCGTCATCATAATGACCGCCATGTCGTGTCGAGTATTCTCTCTTTTCATAAAAAATGTGATGATCTTTGTCGTTTATCCCATCGAGATCCCAATCACCAATAACGATAAAATGAAACGCCCCGCCATCGTCAACCAAAAAGTGAAGCATACCGTCTTTTTTTAGTGTGTAATAATTAACGTTGTAGCAAATAATAGGAACTAAGATCGAAACGATCACTAGCGTTGTTAATCGTATACGTTTTTTTAAAAAGAACTTCAAACAAATCGAAAAAACGATGGAAATAACGGAAATTAAAAAATGATAAAAAATAACAACGAAGCTCGGTGGAATAAATCCACCGTTCGTGCCATTGTCAAATGCGTAGTTGTAGTTAAAAAGAAAAACGATACCACAAACCAAAACCAAGCCGAGAATGAAAAAACCAACCATCTTCCAAGAAGAATCAATTTTGTATTTATCTTTCGCAATAAGCTTCGAATTGTCCATTTCTCCACCACCTTTAATTTATTATAACA
>JAZRTU010000120.1:0-3525 GCA_045652185.1 Eubacteriales bacterium
GGGGACTTTTTTTCGAAAAAGTCCCCCTCATACTCCCCCAAAAAACTCAAATTGTGGGGTATGACTTGATAATATCGAAACTATTACATCACCAAGAAATAAAACAGACGGCAATTATGCCGTCTGTTTGTTGCATTGTAGTCTTTTTATTGTTTTTTTCGCCCCGACTCTACAAGCTCTCGTTCGAATTCAAGCGGGTTTTTGAGGTAATAATCTTGGTGCTCCTCCTCGGCTTCGACGAAGAATCGAAACGGCTCGACTGCGATATGTACCTTCGTTTTTGTGTCACGTTCCAATTTCGCTATCTCGCGGAGCGCGGTTTCTTTTTCGTAGTCTTCGGTGTAATAGACAGCAAGTGTGTATGAATGACCTTTGTCGATATATTGTCCTTCGCTGTCGAACGGGTCAACTCCGCAAAGGAACACATCGAACAGCTCGTCATAAGTGACCTTTTCGCTGTCGTAGGTTATTTTTATCGTTTCGCGGTGCTGCGTTTTCTGGCTCTTGACATCAAGATACGTCACGTCGCGTTCCTCACCACCAGAATATCCGCTTCGCACAGACATTACACCGTCGGTGTTTTTAAAAACGGGGGTGACACACCAAAAGCAACCGCCTGCAAAATATATCGTTTTTATGTTCATTTGACTTATTCCTCCATAATCCTTTATATTATAGCACAGATGATGATAATATTCAAGAAAAATGATTTATATTGACAATATACCTTCTTATATGTTAATATAATGTTAGTGAGCTACGGAATATTTTACCTTCAAGCTCACGAATATGTTTATTGTCGATTTGACGACAGAATGGAGGTTTTTATGAATTCGATCAACAAAAAAATCGCGCTGTTTTTGGTTCTTGTTCTTATTACTTCTACGCTTCTTTTCGGATGTGACATTGGATCTAATTATAAATATGCCGAGGATTTCACGGGTGAATTTCTTGATCTGATCATTGACGATAACTATTCCGATTCATATGGGATGTTGTCAAAGATCTGCACCGAAGAGGAATACACACCCCTTTATAACGAGATCAAAAAAGTTTTTGGCAACACAAAAGAATATAAACTAACATTCGCTAACGTCTACGTGAGTATCGACAACGGAAATCAAGTAAAGCGCATTACTTATCTTATTGAAAGCGATGATCAAAAGACCGCTGCCATCGAGCTTTATTTCAACAAAGATAATGCTATCCTCGGTGCGTATTTCGCTGACAGAACAGATTTCGTCGAAGGCTCAAAGAGTTTTTCTGTTATCAATTTTTTCCTCATCATCCTGACAGTCGCTTGTACTGCATTTTCAATTTGGATGTTTGTGGATTGTATCCGTCATAAAATGAAGATGAAATGGCTTTGGGCAATTTTAATTCTTATTGGTTTGGGGTTGTCAATAACAAAAGGTGAAAGCAATTTTGCGATCAATTTCCATTTTGTTGTTGGATTTATGAATTCAACGCTCATTTCCAACTCCGTTTACGCAATGCGCACATTCAGATTGATACTTCCTGTCGGAGCGATCATTTATTGTGCATTGAGAAAACGAATATTTGAAAAGCCTCAAGTAGCGGAGACGATTCAAGAACAATCAGAACAACCACAAGAAGAACAGGATCAATAAAAAAACGATCACTTACGGAAATTCTCCGTAGGTGATCTTTTTTTCAAAATTTTATGTTTTTGCTCAAATTATAATACTAATTCTCCAATCACTTTTATACAAAGCAGTGTGAGCACGACGAAGATTATCGGGCGGACGAGCCTTGCGCCGTTCTTTATCGTGACACCTGCGCCGAGATAATGACCTACTATCGAGAAAGCCGCGGCTATCAAGCCGATTCCATAAAGCACCTTGCCCGACAATGCCGATGTGACAACTGCGCCGACGTTTGAGGCGAGGTTGATAAGCTTCACATTGCCCGATGCGGTGCGTACATCCATTTTTGCAAAGTTGCAAAATATCAAAAGCAAAAACGTTCCCGTACCCGGACCATAAAATCCGTCATACGTTCCGATAATGAGCGATGCTGCGAACACGATGAGCTGCTTTTTTCGCTTTTCTATCGGTTCGCTCGTTTCTCGAAGTGTTCTCTTTCGCGCGAGGAAGACGGCTATTATCGGAAGCACGACAAGAAGCATATATTTCAAGTATTTTTCATCCACGCGTATCTGCAGGCTTGTTCCGATATATGCGCCGATAAGCGCTAAAACGACTGACGGTACGGCGACACTTTTATCGACACACTTGTTTTTCAAGTATCTATAAGTTGATGCGCTCGTGCCGAGGCAAGCAGAGAGCTTATTTGTGCCGAGTGCGAGGTGAGTTGGGAGTCCGGCGAGGAGATATACGGGTACGGAGATAATACCACCGCCGCCCGCTATCGCATCGACAAAGGATGCGAGGAACACGCCGAGCCCTATCAAAAGTGCTATCCACCACGGGTATCCCGATATCATTTTTCCACCGCCTCTCTTTTCTTATTACAATTTAAGAACACGAGAATATTGTATCACATCGGTAATTGAAGTGCAACAGTTTTGGGGATAATTAATTGACAAGGACGAAAAAAGATGGTATAATTTTTAGGTTATTACGAAATGGAGATAATTATGGAAATAAAAAAACTTTGCCGTGCTGACCTGCACGTTCACACAAACCGCTCACGTTGTTCACCAAGGGAGACTACAGTTTCGGCATATCTGCCCCACTGCGAGACTGAGGGCATAATAACGATCGGTATATCGAATCACATATACAAACCGAGCGTTCTCGGTGTGAAATATCCCGAAAATATAAATTATGCGCTATCTGTTCGCGAAGAGATCGATGCTATCCAAAATAAGACTGACGTAAAGATATTACTCGGTTGTGAGGTAGAAACGTTTCATTCTCAAGAAGTTGGTGTCAGTGTTGCCGATGCACGAGCGTTCGATTACGTTTTACTTGCGGCGAGTCATATTTTCAACTGGAAGCACGAATACGATGGGTTCGACCTATCGACGCCCGAGGCGGTGAAAAAGATACTTATCGAGAATTTCGTTCGAGCATGTGAGATTGAATATGACGTACCCGTCGGTATTTGTCATCCGTTATATCCCATTATGTGCCCGTTCGAGTATGAGGTTGTGAGATCCTTCACCGACGAGGAGTTAGAGGCTTGTTTCTCGCTTGCGGCACAGAAACGAAGAAGCATTGAGATCCACGCGTGTCTTTCCAGAAACGGCACACCGCTTGACGACGAGGGAATATCACCGTCATACGTTCATTTTCTTGAGATCGCGAAGAAATGCGGATGCAAGTTCCATTTCGGCGCTGATATACACGTTCCGAAAAATTTTGTCGGCTCACACGAAAAACTTGAAATAGCTGCAAAACGAGTGGGTATTACCGAAGACGATCTTTGGGAATTAGCGAAATAAAAGAACCAGGTGAATTTTTACATTCACCTGTTCCAGACTGAAGACAAACTCGTTCTTTACACCCTTGAAGGATAAATTAAAGCAAAAGACCAAGC
>JAZRTU010000121.1:0-6417 GCA_045652185.1 Eubacteriales bacterium
TTCTTTGATCTCTGCCGATTTCTTTTCTTTTGCGAGGAGGTATTTATATTTTCTTGTCATAGTTTCGCGGTAAAAGTCAATGAACTCACTCAAAATGCGCATTAGCGACATTTGGTATGGTACGCCGCCCGAAAGAAGCACCGCGTTATAGCCGAACGTGTCTTCAAGCTTTGCTTTTTTATAGAGGATATTAATATTTTGCTCGACGTCTGCGCCTTTGCGAAGCTCAACGACTATGCGAATACCGTCTTTTCCCGAAAAGTTCTTTATATCAACTACGTCAGGCATCACTTTTGCACGAACCAAGTCGGCAACAGTATCCATAAATTTATCGATACAGCCTATCATTGTAAAGGGGATCTCGGTTACTACGATATTGATTTTCCCTCTTTCGCCCGCTTCTGCTTTTACGCGCGCACGGATACGTATCTTTCCTGCGCCGGTTTTATAAATTTCCGACAATTCGCTCTTATTTACGACAATTCCTCCGGTTGCAAAATCGGGGCCTTTGATATAGTCGAGAAGTTGTTCTTCTTTCATTTTTGGTTTTTCGATAAGTGCTATAGTTGCATCGATGACCTCGCCAAGATTATGTGTCGGCATTTTACTTGCCATTCCAACGGCAATGCCGTCTGTTCCCGATATCAAGATATTAGGTATGGTTGCAGGCAAAACAGTCGGTTCTTTTTCTTTATTATCGAAATTAGGAATAAAATCGACGACGTCTTTATCAAGATCTGAAAGAAGCACTTCCTCGCTTATCGCGCTGAGTCTTACCTCAGTATAACGAGATGCGGCGGCATCGTCTCCCTCAACGGAACCGAAGTTGCCGTGGCCATCAACAAGCGGGTGGTTATAGCACCATTCCTGCGCCATATGAACCATTGCATCATAGATGGAGGCGTCGCCATGCGGGTGGTATTTACCCATAGTTTCTCCGACTACTCTTGCTGATTTTTTTACATCGCCTGACGAAGAAAGTCCGAGGCTTTTCATCGCCCACAATATTCTTCTGTGAACGGGCTTCAATCCATCGCGGACATCGGGCAACGCTCGGTCAGTTATAACACTGACGGCATAATCAATAAACGAGGTCGATATCTCATCACAATAATCGGTCGGGACGATATCTTCAATTATTTCTTCTTCAACGATTATTTTCTTTTTCGCCATTATCTTCTCTCCGTTTATTGTTCTTCAAGTATCTTTATTGCCGCTTTATATTTTTCGGCGCGCTCTATATCCTTTTGGGTGATCATATCCAATCGGGACATATCACTGTTATGGCGTAAATCGGCAAGCTTTACTTTTTTGGCAATTGGATCTTTCGCGATGTTTCTAACGTAATCCATATATGGAACATCGTCGTCGTGGGTCATAAGCGCTATTGCGGAGATGACATTCTCGTTAAAGCCAAAGCGACGCAGATCGTCGAGGGTATGTTCGGTATCCTCTATTACATCGTGCAAAAGCGCGACGATAGTCGTATCCTCATCAGTCATCTGCTCCGCAAGATGAAACGGATGGAAAACGTATGGGAGTCCGCTTTTATCGAGTTGGTCTTTATGAGCCGAGAAGCACAAGCTTAAAGCTTTTTTTGTCATTTCTGTATAGATCATCGTTATTTCTCCTATGTTTAAACGTCAAGGGTTGCTTTATCAGCATTACTTACGATGTATTCCCTTCTTGGTGCTACCTCTTCACCCATCAATACTGAGGTGAGTCTGTTGGCATCGATGACGTCCTGCATTCCTATTTGTTTGAGTTTTCTTGTTTTTGGGTTCATAGTAGTTTCCCAAAGCTGATCGGAATCCATCTCCCCCAAGCCTTTGTATCTTTGGATATCAAAATTGTTTCCGTGCTTCGCTCTGTACGCGGCGAGCGCCTTATCGTCGTAGATGTACTCCGATTTTCCCTTTTTGGGTTTTACCCTATAAAGAGGCGGCATAGCTCGGTAAAGCTTTCCGGCATATATCAACTCGGGCATAAAGCGATAGAACAAAGTCAAAAGAAGCGTGCTTATGTGGCCACCGTCAACATCGGCATCTGCCGCGATGATGATTTTATTATATTTGAGGTTGTCGATATTGAAATCATTACCATAACCTTGAGAAAAGCCGCAACCGAGGGCATTTACGATCGCTTTTATCTCCTCGTTGGCAAGGACTTTCTCAACACTTTGCTTCTCAACGTTAAGTATTTTTCCTCTAATCGGCAAAATGGCTTGGAACGCTCTGTCTCTTCCCGACTTTGCGGTACCGCCTGCCGATTTTCCCTCAACAATGAATATTTCACATTTTGTAGGATCATTTGATTCTTGTCTTGCAAGTTTCCCGTTGCCTTCGAACGCAAATTTTTTATCTGCGAGATTAGTTCTTATTTTTTCTTCCTCTTTGCGAACCTTTGCAGCCATTTCCGCTCTTGAGATGATCGTTTTGAGGGTTTCGAGATTTCGATCAAAATAGTGTTGCAATTGAGAGTTCAAAACCGATATAACCACATTTTGCACATCGGTGTTATCAAGTTTGGTTTTCGTTTGCCCTTCAAAGCGCGGTGCAGGATGACTTATGGATATCACGGCTGTCATACCGTTTCGGGTATCGTTTCCTGTAAAATTAGCATCCTTTTCCTTTAGGTTGCCGAGCTCACGCGCATACTGGTTGATTACCTTTGCAAAGCCTGATTTGAAGCCATTGACATGGGTGCCGCCTTCCATAGTATTTATGTTATTACAGAAGCTCACTATGTTGTCGCCAAAGCGTTGTGAAAAACAAAACGAAACGCTTACGGTTATGCCTTCCTTTTCACCGTTTATATTAATAGTTTCTGTAAGGCGTTTTACATCATTTTCTTGTGAAAGCAAGGAATCTACAAATCCCGAGATGCCGTTTGGCTCGTGGAACACCTCGGGTTCAAATCCGTCACGCTCGTTTATATAAGTAATAGTTAAATTAGGGTTTAAGTATGCTGTTTCCTTTATTCTCTCCCTTACGGCATCTGCTTTAAATTTAACTGTATCGAAAATTGTTTCATCGGGATAAAAAGTTATCCTTGTTCCTGTTTTTTTAGATTTGCCGACTATTGGTAACAGCTCACCCTTTTTTAATCTTAATATAGGCTGACCTTTTGAATATTCGTCGCGATATACTTGTCCGTCACGCATGACCTCTACGATCATTTTTTCAGAAAGTGCGTTTACGACCGATGATCCGACACCGTGAAGACCGCCCGAGGTTTTATAGTTGCTGTTATCGAACTTACCGCCTGCATGGAGCGTTGTCATAATGATACGTTCTGCCGGATATCCCTTCTCGTGTATGTCTACGGGGATGCCACGTCCGTCATCTTCAATTACGGCGGAACCGTCCTTTCCAAGTGTTACTATTATATTATTACAATAACCTGCGAGATGCTCATCGACAGAATTATCCATTATTTCATATATAAGGTGGTTCAAGCCTTTTACAGACGTTGAGCCTACATACATACCGGGGCGTTTTCTTACGGGATCAAGCCCTTCCAAAACTGATATATTACTTGCATTGTATGACACTTTTCGCTCTCCTTTTTTAGAAATTCCTTCATTATATTATATATATTCTTGAGTCAACCCAAATAAGAGATCAGCGTTTTATTTCTTCGTCCATTATTTGAATGATTTTTTCAATTTGACCCCCACTTCCGCCCAACCTACCTCTTATAACAGTTTATCACAAAAGGCTACGCTCGTCAATAATTACGGCGTATCGGCAAATAACTATTTTTCGCATTTGTATATAGAACGACTATGCGAAAGATTTTTCGCAAAAAAAGCAGAATCAAAAAGATTCTGCTTTTGGGGGTTAATATACTTTTGTAATTGCTTGACTAATCTCCGAGGCGTTAAGATAATTTTTTTCAAGTAAGCGGTTCACAAGAGAATCGATTTTATCTTTATTCGCCGAGATCAAGCTTATTGCTTCATTCATTTGTTCTTCGAGGATGCTGTTGACTTTATTTCTAATCTCCAAAGACATTAAAACATTTGCTTCCCTCGTGTCGTTTACAACTGCGAGACCGAAATCATCGTCCATACCATACGAGCATACTATTTGCTTTGCAATGTCGGTCGCTATATCCAAGTCACCTTTTGCACCTGTAGAAACGCCGTCATGCTCACCATAATAGGAAATCTCCGCTGCCCTTCCACCTAATGCAATTCTTATTTTTGCAAGCAATTCATCCTTTGTATATATTGCTTTACCCTCGTTTTCAGCATACTGCATATATCCACCGTGATTAGTTCGAGCAACCACAGTGAGGTAGGATGGTGTTACTCCGCCGAGCCAACACAAAAATGCATGGCCCGCCTCGTGTCTTGCAATGCGTTCAAGATATCTTAAATCGCATTTTCTCTCTTCGCCACCGTTAAAGGTTTCAAACGCCTCTTCTAAAATGGCATCTGTCACGACTGTGCTACTTTCTCTTATTGCTGAGCGAAGCGCAAGTTCTATGGCAGAGTCGAGAGATGCCAAGCTCATTCCTGTAGATCTCATTGCGATGTTCTCAAGTGTTACTTCTGATATATCCAGAGCTTTATTCTTTTCTATCTTCATTTTCAGGAATTTGGCTCTGGCTTCCTTGGTGGGTAAGCCGATATACACACATCTGTCAAACCTACGCATTAGCGCGGGATCAAGGATTCGATCACCTTCTGAAGCAACGTCAAAATTAGTTGCGGCAAGAACGAAGACGGGTTTAGATGGTTCATTTGCAAATCCGTCCATTTCTGTTAATAATGACGTTAGAGTTACTTCTCCGTTGGCTGCTGCATTTATGCCGCCTTTGCGCTCTTTTGCTATCGCATCGATCTCATCTATAAAAAGTATGGAGGGCGCATATTTTCTTGCTATTTTGAAAAGCTCGTGAACTTTTTCTGAGCCTTCGCCCGCAAGGTTGCCAATAAATTGGTTGCCTTCGGCAGCGATAAAGGGAACGCCAGCTTCGCATGCCATTGCTTTAGCAAGCATTGTCTTTCCTGTTCCCGATGGGCCGTATAGTAGCATTCCTTTCGGAGCCTTTACACCTGTTCCCATATATTTTTTTGGATTTTTGAGGTATTCAACGAAATACATCAATTCTTTTTTTGCATCGTCAGCGCCTATCACGTCACAAAAACGCACGTCCGGTTTAGAAACTGCGCTGAGAATATTTTTCGAGTCCTCGGCATCTACTGCTACGACCGTTTTGAAATCGAACAACCGAACAGTTGCCGTTTTTCCGTTTTTAGAGATACTTTGTGACGTTTCAAACGTCACTATTTTATTTTCCCTTGCAAGTTTTAGCATTGAAGCTTGTTGATGCACGTCTGACAACATCGCTTTAAATTGTGATGCAAAGCCATTATTGCCTCTCGTAAGCTTTAGAAAACCGCAAACACCTTGGCGCGTGAAAGAGATTTTTTCCTCTTCGTTGATAGGATCTGCCGGCCCCTCCAACAAATAGATCGGGATTGTATTTTTTTGGTAATGCAACGTTTGCATCAATTCTCTCGCGGGAGTTTTCTCATCTTCTATATTCAAATTCTCTGACGCGCTTGATTGAGCTCCGAAATGCACGTCAAGCAACAACACATCGATCTCTTTTGATTTGATAACGTTGAGTGCTGATTCGCACGACTGCACGGATACTACATCGCAAGTAGCGTTTTCCGAGAAATATTTTGACGTTATTTCTTCATCCGACAAAACAAGCACGTGCTTTTTATCTTTTGGTGAAAACAGCTCGTTTATATTGCTTTGGCTGTTTTTCCGGTCCACGATTATTTTTATTTTTTCTATATTCTCTATTGATCTCGCTCTTTCCGATAATATCAAACGAAACAATTCATATAATTCATCGTTGAAGAAGGCTTCCGCTCGGCTACTTATTGTTCTTGCATCGGCTTTCACACCTTCCGAAAACATCAATGCCGTATAGACCGCTTCATCAAGCTCAACACTGATACCCATTTCTTTTTTGAGGCTTTCAGCACGGCTTTCCATTTTCTTTTTAGCAATCAGTCGGAGATGATGGTTACCGATATGATTGAACATTACAACATTTCCTGAAGCAAAGCGAGAACAAATTGCAGACGGAAAATAGGGCGAGCCTGTTTCGGGATCGATATCTTTTTTTAAGGCATCTATTATTACTTTGCGCGAAATTCCCGACAAATCTACATCTTCGCTGTCTTGATATAATTTTTTGCCTACGTTCGTTGTAAAGATAAGTATCGTATCCTTGAACGATATTTCACGGTCTGTATTACTATCTCTAAGTCTGCCTGCATCAAGCACTTGCAAAAACAGATGTATTATACTGATATGGGCTTTTTCTATTTCGACCAGCAACACTATACATTGCGGGTTTTTGCTAACGAAGGAGGTAAAGTTACCC
>JAZRTU010000122.1:0-5880 GCA_045652185.1 Eubacteriales bacterium
GACGTAATAAAGCACGCCCGCGGTTTAAAGGAAAAGTGTAAATGCGTTATTGTTGGCGGCTCGATGATGGGCGAAGCGATAAACCCGTTTGACACCTATGTCACCAAAACAACGGGATGTATCACTTGTCTGACTTCTCCCGCGCGTCACGATGGTGATTATTGTATAAATTGCGCGCGTTGTGATAACGTGTGTCCGATGCATATTCCCGTGCGTCTTTTGAATAGAATGTGGGAGATAGACGACGTTGAAGAAGCAAAAGAGAATATGGCGCATATATGTGTCGGTTGCGGCGTGTGCAGTTACGTTTGCCCGACGAAGTTGCCGCTAAAAGACAGAATGGAAGAATTAAAAGGAAAAATAAATATAATGGAGGCGGAAAATGAGTAAGCTTGGAAATTTAACCGCACCATTTATCAGAGAAAACACATCAGCGCATACAATGATGGCAGACGTTGTCATCGCATTGTTGACGCCTCTCGCTTGGGGTACTTATGTGTTTGGTGATAGAGCGATCGTGCTTTCGCTGTTATCCGTTTTTGGTGCCGTGTTGGCGCAGCTTTGTTGGTGTGCAATTACAAAAACAAAAATGCGTGAATTCTCCGCCGTTATAACGGGAATGATAGTTGCGCTCCTTTGCCCCGTGTCGGTGCCGTTGTGGTTGCCGCCGCTCGGCGCTGCGTTTGGAGTTATCGTCGGGAAAATGATATTCGGCGGTATCGGCAGAAACATCTTTAACCCTGCGGCGACAGGACTTGCGTTTTTGCACGTATTGTTTAACGAAAAAATGAATACCTTTACACCGCCGTTTGCCAAGATCGCTGCTTTTGAGATCAGCCCCGTGATTACCGAAATCGGTCAAACCCCGCTCGATACGTTGAAAACGGGAATAGTAGACGTCTCAAACATTTGGGAAAAGGTGTATGGTATGATCTACGGAAATATTGGTGAATTATCGACGATCATGATAGTGATATCGCTCATTTACCTTTATTTGCGCGGTGTAATAAAATTAGAAAAAACGATCTCGTATATCGGATCAGTAGTGTTCTTTATAGCGCTTTACTGCTATCTTGTGGCGATGCTTGGTCCGTTTGAATATGCTTTTGCACATCTTTTCAGCGGAAGCACGATGTTTGTCGCCGTCTTTTTGTGCAACGATTATTCAACGACACCGACTACCCCAAACGGAAATATCTTTTTTGGCGTAGTGTGTGGATTTTTCACGATGATCTTGCGCGTATTTTGTGATATCCCCGATGGAGCTGTCTTTGCTTTGCTGCTCGCGAATGTGTTTACACCGATGCTTGACAGAAAAACAAAGCAACCCTATTTTGGTCAAATGTTCAAACTTCGCGTAAAAGTAAAGGAAAAAGCAGATGAGAAGAAATAAAGACGAATTGGGAAAAACAATAATAAATAATCCGCTCTTTTTCTCGCTGTCGGGATTTGGTGGCGCGCTTCTTTGCGCCGACACTCTGAAAAACGGAGCGCTGCTTTGTATCGTAACAACGTTAGCTTCTGTTTGCGTTTTCGCTTTCGGCGCAATAATAAGCAGTAAAATGAACGAAAAGAACTGCTTTTGGGCAAAAGCACTTTTGGGCGCCATACTTGCGATACCGCTCGTTTTGGCGGTCGGTTCTTTTCTTGAAGCGGAAAGAGCGATGCTTTTCGGAGTTGTTACAATGGGACTATGCATAGTGTTTTCGTCAAATGATAGTAAAACAACCGTAGTAGATGCGGTTGGCTCTTCACTCACGTTCTCACTCGGATATTCCGTTGCTGTAATTATTTATGCGTTCGTGCGTGAACTTTTGGCGTGCGGCAGTATACTCGGCAAGCACCTTTTTGACGGAATAGAACTTTTCAAAACGTGGTATGGAGCAATATTTTTGTTCGTCTTTGTGGCAGTTTTATATAAATTATTGGTCGATATATTGACGAAAGCGAGGGATAAAGAATGAAAGAATATATTCTCCTTTTCCTCTCGGTTCTTTTTGCGGACAATTTGTTGTTTGAAAAGATGCTCGGCGTTGACTTCGCGTTGGCGATCCGAAAAGAAAAAGATATAACGAAGCTTTTCTTCGTAGCGACAGTTGCATCTTCTTGCTTGTCGGCAGTCTTGGCGCATATCCTTGGCACAAAAGGTATATCACCGTTAATGTGTGTGGCGCTTTTCCCACTTATGGGAGTTGTATACGGTTTTCTTTTTGAACTGATAACTTCAAAAAAGGAAACCAAAAAAAACCATACGTTTGCGGTAGCGCTTGCGATGAACACCGCGCTGCTCGGTATCGCTTTTGCTTGCGTTACTGTCAC
Source organism: Eubacteriales bacterium (assembly GCA_045652185.1). Classification (GTDB taxonomy): domain Bacteria; phylum Bacillota; class Clostridia; order Oscillospirales; family CAG-382; genus UMGS1307. The sequence continues at coordinate 2,320 of JAZRTU010000122.1, forward strand.
TTCGCTCACTTCAGCGCTCGTCGTCGGTTTTTCTCACGGTGTTGGCATAATTCTTTCGGCTGTGATAATGATGTGCCTTGAAGAAAAGATAAAATATTCAAATCCACCGAAATTTCTCGGAAAAACATTGCTATTGCTTGTCAGCGTTGCAGTGGTTGCCATGATATTCACAGCGTTCGACGGATTTTCACTCAGATATGAGAATATAAATTAAAAAAGGTTGATATTAGCAATGAAAAAAGTAATGACTTTGATTATGACACTTTTCGTGGTAGTCGTTTTGACTATCGCGATCGCGTTTGTTATAAAAAGTGAAACGCCTGACAATTCCTATGAAGATATATCCAATAATATCGTTGACGTCAGCAAAGACGTAAGCATAGAAAATTCGTCTGCCTCGGGCACTTCTTCCGAGAATTCCGATTCTGAACCGTCAAACGGCGAGACTTCGTCGAAGGACGAAAGCGAAGAAACGTCGAATGACGAGAGCAAGGCGGAAACAAGCACCGTTATCCCGCCTGAAACGAGCAAAGACGAGAGTGAGCCCGAGGGTAAAAAGGTGATAAGCTTTCTTGCTTGCCCCGATAATATAATGCACACCTCAACACTCCACGATGCGCTTGAGAAATATGCTGAAAAGAACGGTACCTCCGTAAAATACAGTGACCTACACAACCAAGGTTATGACTTCGATTTGATGTATAAAAACGTCGAAAAGCTCATTAAGGACGCAGATATATCGTTTATCAACGTCGAGACGATGATAGGCGGTCAGTCCCAAGCGGTAAGCGGCTCGGCGGCTGTCGGCTTCAACGCGCCCGATGCCTCGGGTCAAAAGCTCGTTGACCTCGGATTTGATATAATGAACCTCGCGCACAACCATATGCTCGATTCGTATGATACTACCTACCTGAAAAATTGTGATAAGTTCTTCAAAAACCTTGGTGCAACACCGCTTGGTTATTATAAAAACGAAGAAGATATCGTTATATATGAATATGAGGGTGTAAAAATAGCGTTCTTGACATACACAGAGCATACGAACGGCAGAAATAAGCATTCAAGCGATAAGACTGTAATACCGTATATGGACTATTCGCTGATGAAACGCCAAATAAAACTTGCCAAAGAAAATGCTGACCTCGTTTTCGTCGTAATGCATTGGGGTGACGAGGATAATGAAACGTCAACAAATCAAGCGTTCAAGGATAACTATCATTCCAATGACGATTACGTTGACTTTTTGCTCGCACAAAACGTCGACCTCATCCTCGGTATGCACTCGCATGTAATTGAAACTTGTGAATGGCGAACACGCGCCGATGGAAAACAAACTTTTATAACATATTCGCTCGGAAACTTTATCTCCGGAATGAATTACGGACGTAATGCACCTGCCGCTCTTCTTTCACTCGATATTGTGAAGGATGGCGATAAGGTGTATATCGAAAACCCCGTCCTTATTCCCACAGTAACTCATTTCGTCCAAGGTGATTCCACAACAAGCAGAGACACAGGATATCGCGATTTCCAAATATATCTTTTGGAGGATTATAGCGAGGCGCTCGCAAAGGTTCACGGATGCCACGGTAAAGATGACCCCAAATTTTCAGCGGCGAATAGGTTCACCTATGAGAATATACTCAAGCGATTTGAAAAAACAATACCCGAAGAGTTTTTGCCCGACTATATCGTCGATCTCTTCGGTTGACGTTAACGTCAAGGTTTAGTTTCGTGTCGCAGTCGGGACGGCACAGCTGTCCCGATTTTTGTTTAAATGATAAAGGAATAATATGAAAAAATTAGTTTTGGATGAAAAAATAACGATAAATGATATAAATTCCGACGGCGTTGGCGTTGGAAAACGTGAAAATGGAAAAACGATCTTCGTAAAAGGCGCAGTCGTCGGAGACGTCGTAGCGGTCGGTGTAATAAAAGAAACGAAAAGCTATGATGTAGCTGTTGTTGAAAACATTGTAACCCCATCCGAGTGGCGAGTGGAATGCGATTGCCCAACGTTTAACCGTTGCGGCGGTTGCGTTTATCGTAATATCAGCTATGAAAAAGAGCTTGAACTGAAATTAAATACTGTGAAAAACGCCTTGAAACGCATCGGAAAAACGAACGTAGAACTCGAGGGAATTACGAGTGACTCCGAGTTTGACTATAGAAATAAGGTGCAGTATCCGATAAGCACCAACAAAAACGGCGATATCATCTTCGGCTATTACGCGAACCATACCCACGAGGTAGTGCCGCATATAAGCTGTAAACTTCAAAACGACGATTTCTCGAAGGTCGCGACTGCGTTTGTTGAAAAAGCGAAGACGTTGGGATTGAGCGCGTACGACGAAAAAAGCGGAAAAGGACTCCTAAGGCATCTCGTTATGAGAAGAACACACGACGGAAAAATGTCGTTAATGGTGGTCGTGAACGCCAAAAAACTCGAAAATTGGAACGTTTTGCTCGATGCGGTAAGAGAAAGCGGAGTCGATGTCGTTTCGTTCTCGCTTAATAGTAATATGAAAAACACCAACGTCATAATGGGCGAGCGCGCCGAAGTTATGTGGGGAGAATGCGGTATCGTTGACGAATTATGCGGAAAAAGATTCAACATCTCGCCAATGTCGTTTTATCAGGTCAATAGAAAAATGACCGAAAAACTCTATAATAAGGTAAAAGAGTATGCAAAGCTCGAAAAGGGAGAAACACTCCTCGACCTCTATTGCGGTATCGGAACGATAGGACTAAGCGTAGCGAATAACGATAATACCCTCGTTGGAGTCGAAATAATCCCCGATGCAGTGAAAAACGCGGAGAATAACTCGGCGCTCAACGGCAGAAACGAAAAGAATACCGTTTTTGTCTGCGGTGATGCATCAGTCGGTGTAAATACAGTAACGGAGAAATTCGGAAAATGTGACGTCATTATCGTCGATCCTCCACGAAAAGGGCTCAGCGAGGAGGTCATCAAAGAAACGCTCCGCGCACAGCCGAAGCGCATCGTCTATGTCTCGTGTAACCCCGCAACGCTTGCAAGAGACGTCGAAATATACGAAAAAAACGGATATGTTTGTGAGAACGCCGCCGCATTCGACCTTTTCCCTCGAACAGGACACGTCGAAAGTTTAGTTTGTCTGACAAAGCAGACAAACTAAAGCGATATAAATCCCATATGGGATTTGCGATATACGCTACATTTCATTCGCGTGCGATATGCCTACGGCGCGATATGTGCCTTCGGCACGTGAGCGCACTGCGTGCGCAAGGTCGCGGGGATTTATATTCGCATACTTTCCACCACGTTCGCCACCGGCGAACATATCGCTGTTTCGCAATGCGAAACAATATCGCGCTTGCGGAGAAAGCATATCGCGCACCGAAGGTGCATATCGCGTGAGCGAAGCGAACCAACCCGCCCGTAGGCGAAATTCCCATTAGAAAGGAAAAATTCATGAATAAGACGATAAAAGAACTTGCAGTCGAGCTTACCATAGAGATAACCGCAGTTTGTGATACCATCAAAGGCAGAGCAGTATTTGTTAATCAACTCTTACGTTC
>JAZRTU010000123.1:0-3045 GCA_045652185.1 Eubacteriales bacterium
TCGAGCCGATGAAAAGCCCCGCCGCATATCCAACTGCATAAAAAGCGAGCAAAACGAGGTTGTCACCGAGGGTGCTTATTATCGTCGAGATAACGAGTCCCCAAACGGTACACTCCAAAAGTCCGAGGAGCGCCGCCTTAACGCGCTGACCTTTGACCATCATACACGTTTTTAATGATTGTATCGTTATTTCAACTATCTTTGCGGCGCAAACGATAAAGCATACCGCCACGGGATGAATCGATGCTAAAAACTCTGACATATACTACTCCTTTAACCTACTTATAGGTCTTTTTTATTTCTTCCCAAGTCTCTTTTGTCATCAGCATCACGTGTCCTGTTCGAACCTCTCCGACGAGGCTGACCTCTATCCCCTCGGTTGTATGATGATAGACAAATCCGAGCTTATCTTGAACGCGGCGGCTCTTTACGTTGCCGTCATAATAACCGCACCAGATTCGCGACAAGCCGAGCTCCTCGAATGCGTGCCGCAGCATTTCTCGTGATGCCTCGGGGATAAGTCCTTGCCCCCAAAACGGCTTCCCTATCCAATAGCCGAGCTCATACTCATCTTCCTTCTCTGCAAGGTCGGCTCGGTGAAACCCAACGCTTCCGATAGCTTTTCCGTCCTCTTTCAAGCATACTGCATACGTTTCGGGTGCAGAAAGCACGTGCTTTATTATCTCGCGGCTGTTTTCGACACTCGTGTGCGGCTGCCATCCCGCAGGAAGCCCAATGTCGGGGTCACTCGCATATTTATATAGATCCTCAGCATCCTCCAATCGCCACGGACGAAGGATCAGCCTTTTCGTTTCAAGCGTCATATGTTTTCTCCTCGGAATATTTTCTTTTATACGTTTCAAGCGCAAGAGCCATCAGCTCACGCTCATTTTTGATCTCGTAAGAATACGGCGCATACTTCGCCGCGCGCTCAAATGACTTTTCATAGCTCGCTGCCTTCTTCAAATCGTTGTCGAAGAACAACGCGATAGTGTATTCCGTTCGGATGACCGTAATATCGCTTCTCATCTTGCGCATAAATGCCTTTTGCTCCTTTGTTAACAGCTCCACGATTACCCATTTTCGATTCTCACCGATCAATTCAAGATACATTAGGTCACATTTCATGTAATGGCGATATACTCCCCACAACTCGATATCCGCCGTGAGCAAATGTCTTATCAGCGCGATTGCCTCCTCAAACCGTTTCTCAATCATCAGTCTTTCACTCAATATAACTCCACGATATGACACCATATAGCTTTTCATCGCCTCGTCGCTCGGGAGAGTGAACCACTCATCGTTCATATCAACAAGACTGACCCCGTCTTGAGCTTCTGCCGCTGTTTTTAGTTGAAGCCAATATCCTTTCATCGCCTCGGGATTTCTCGATATCTCCAAGGCGTTATGACCGTCGTTGTAAAACACATTAAGGCGCATCGGGATACCATTTGTAAATGCGAAATAGCTTCCAACGATTGTCATCGTCCAAAAAAACGTCACATCATACTTGTATGCAAGCACGCAGAAAAACACACTTGTTATCAAATTCAAAATTGAGCCGCCGAGATTAGAAAGAACATACGGCATTTTCCCATCAACAATATCGGGCGGATCCATTAAGCATTGTCCTGCCGCCTTCGCGAGCTTTTGGCGTTTGAATTTCAGCTTTCCGTTTTGTTTCACTATCATCAACGAATAGATATTAAAGGACTTGAATTTATACCCCGTGAGAAGCCCGAAAACGAGGTGTCCTGCCTCGTGTATGATCGTTTGGGTCAAAAACGCGATATACCAATAAGCGATCGAGCGAACAGAAATTTGGAAAACTGCAGAAAAGCTTTCACCAATATTATTTAGAAAATACAATTCTATCATTAGGAAGACAAATATAAACAAATAAAATGACAGATAACTCGGCTTTCTTGCGACTGATTTCTTTTCTTTCTTTTTAGACATTATTTTCCTCCTAAAAGCAGGAACGCTTTCTTTTTATTATATCATATTTTTCTTTTCATTTCAACCGCGCGAGTATTGTAATAAAGTATTATTTATGCTAAAATAACATATATGAAAACGTGAGGTGAAGAAAATGCCGTTCAGGTTAGACGACAAGCTTGTCATTGGGGTATCGTCCCGTGCTTTATTCGATCTCGAAGAAGAAAACAGAATTTTCGAAGAAGGTGGACTCGAGGCGTATTCAAAATACCAAATCGAGCACGAAAAAGACATTCTTTCGCCCGGAACGGCGTTCCCGCTCGTGAAGGCTTTACAAAAGCTGAGCGATATGACCGAGATAATCATTATGTCGAAAAACAGCGCTGACACAAGCCTTCGTATCTTCAACTCCATTGAGCATTATAAATTGGACATCAGCCGTGCCGCACTCGTTGGCGGAGCTTCGATATCATCATACTTGAGCGCGTTCAAGACCGACTTGTTTTTATCTGCAAACGAAGACGACGTAAGCGAAGCGATCAACGCGAACGTTGCGGCAGGTATCATTTGCAACCACGGTGGGCTTATTATCAACGCCGATGATGACATCGAGCAGATACGAATTGCGTTTGACGGTGATGCGGTGATATTCTCCGACGAATCGGAACGAATATACAAAGAAAAGGGACTTCAAGCATTTGCGGAGCACGAGCAAGCCAACGCAAAAAATCCGCTTCCCGAGGGACCGTTCGCAAAGCTTTTGAAAACACTTTCGCTCATCCAACAAAAATTCCCGAAGGAATCGTCGCCGATCCGTACCGCACTCGTAACAGCGAGAAACGCACCTGCACACGAGCGTGTTGTTCGAACCCTTCGCGCTTGGAACGTGCGTATCGACGAGGTGTTCTTCCTCGGCGGAATCGAAAAAAGCGAGGTTTTGAAGGCGTTTGGCGCGAACATTTTCTTCGACGACCAGAGCGTTCACACCGATCCCGCATCAAAGCTCGTACCATCGTTTCGCGTGCCGTACCGCCAAAAACAATAAAAAGCAGAAGATATTCTCTTCTTTACATTCTACATAAAAAGAGTGTGCCTTGTGGCACCTGC
>JAZRTU010000124.1:0-8168 GCA_045652185.1 Eubacteriales bacterium
GGTAAAGCAATGCATAAATCTCTCGGCAACACTATCGCGCCCGAGGAAATAATCAAAAAATATGGCGCAGATATGCTTCGTCTTTGGGTAGCATCAAGTGACTACCACGTTGACGTAAGAGCATCTGATTCAATATTCAAACAACTTTCCGAAAGCTATCGTAAGATCAGAAATACTCTCCGTATCCTTCTTGCGAACCTCGGCGACGGAAATGACTTCGACCCGAATTGTGATATGGTCGCTCTTGCTGACCTTGAGCCTATCGATAAATGGATACTCTCCAGATTCAATAAGCTTGCTAAGAGCGTAAATGAATCCTATGAAGGATATTCCTTCCACGAGATCTACCACGATATCCATAACTTCTGCTCGATCGAGCTTTCGAAGCTTTATATCGATATCACAAAGGATAGACTCTATACCGCAAAGAGAAAATCGAAAGAGCGTCTCAGCGCACAAACGGCGATCTATATTATCGTAAAAGGACTTGTAAAACTCCTTGCACCGATCTTGGCATATACTTGTGAAGAGACTTGGCAGTTCTTGATGTTGACCGATGGCGATGATAAACGCAGTGTATTCCTTAACGATATGCCGAATTATGACGAATCTCTCAACTTCGAAGCTGAAGAAGAAAAATACGAAAAATTGTTCAATGTAAGAGACGACGTTATGAAAGCGCTCGAGCTTGCAAGAGCAGAGAAGATCATCGGTAAATCGCTCGATGCAAAGGTAGTTATCTACGGTGATGCGAATAACGATGCGATGAAACACTTCGCAGAGAACAAAGATATTCTTGAAACAGTATTCATCGTATCTAAGGTTGAATTGTCAAACGATACAGCACCCGAAACAGCTCACAGCGAAACAGAAAGCGGAATTTCTGTCTTGGTCGCTGCGGCTGAAGGCGATAAGTGTGTAAGATGTTGGATGTATACAACAGAAGGAGTAGCGGATGAGGATGGACAAGTGCTTTGTCCGAAATGCCGCGAGGCTTTGAAATAATGATCCTATCCGTATGCTTGATCGTCGGGATCGTGTTGTTCGATCAAATAACAAAATGGATCGTTGTCGAAACGATACCGCTTCACGGACGCGTCCCGTTTTTAGAGGGCTTCGTGGAATTCTATCACATTCGCAACGAAGGCGCGGCGTGGGGAATGCTTGCCGATCATAGATGGGTGTTCCTCGTGTTCAGCACCGTCGGAATAATAGGAATGTGCTACGTTTTGTATAAATATGGTAAAGAAAGCGCATTGATGCGTTGGGCGATCGCCTTTATCGTCGGTGGCGGTATCGGTAATATGATCGACCGACTCTTCCGCGTTGGCGAGGCAGGGGAGCATTTCGTCGTTGATTTTCTCAACTTCCAGTTTATTAGCTTTCCGGTGTTCAACGTTGCCGACTCGTTCATTTCGATCGGAGCGGTGCTGTTTGTGTTGTACGTCATCAAGGATGAGATAATCGCAACAATGAAGAAAAAAGGCGAAACGGATGATCGTAAAACTTCCGATAACTGATGAAAACAAAGGAAAACGCCTCGACGTGTTTTTGAGCGAAGCGCTTGGAATGAGCAGAAGCGCCGCCGCAATGCTGAACGTCGTTGACGGAAGCGGGAAACCGCTAGCGAAAAACTATAAATTGCGTCTTGGCGACGAACTGAGTGTTGATATCCCCGAGCCGAAACAGCTTGAGGCTGCCCCGCAGGATATCCCCATCGATATCGTTTATGAGGACGATTGGTTGCTCGTTGTCGATAAACCGCAAGGAATGGTAGTCCATCCCGCAGCAGGCAATGAGGACGGAACGCTCGTTAACGCGTTGCTATATAAATGCGAGGGACGACTTTCTTCGATAAACGGAGTGATAAGACCGGGAATAGTCCACCGAATCGACAAGGATACGTCAGGACTTCTCATAGTCGCGAAATGCGACGAATCACATTCGTCACTCGCTGAGCAGATAGCCGAGCATAGCTTTACGAGAAAATATCAAACGGTCGTCGTCGGAAATATAAAGGATGACGAGGGTACGATAGATGCTCCGATCGGCAGACATAAAACTGATCGAAAGAAAATGTGCGTCAGAAGTGACAATTCGAGAAACGCAATAACACATTATCGTGTCATCGAAAGATATCGCGGATATACATATCTTGAATTAACGCTCGAGACAGGAAGAACTCATCAAATCAGAGTTCATATGAAGCATATCGGCCATCCCGTTGTGGGAGATCCCGTATATGGAAGCGAAAAAAATGAATTTGGTCTGAAAGGTCAATGCCTGACAGCTAAATATATAAAGTTTGTTCATCCGATAACAGGCGAAGAACTTGAGTTTGAAACCGAATTGCCCGAGTTTTTCGTGAAAACATTGGATAAACTTGAAAAACAGTATAAAATAAAGACGTGAGAGGTAATACTGTCAAATGGAACAGAACTTGCAAAAAAAGCTTGAAACAGCTGCAAACAACATACGTATATTATCAATAGAAGGAGTATTCCACGCAAAATCGGGACATCCCGGCGGTTCTCTTTCAATCGCAGACATAATGGCGTATTTGTATTTCTACAAGATGAACCAATCATCAAGCGATCCTAAAAACCCCGATAGAGACAGATTCGTTTTATCAAAGGGACACGGTGCACCCGCGCTTTACGGTGCGTTGGCACTTAACGGATATTTCCCGATCGAAGATATGAAAATTCTTCGTGAGAAGAATAGCTATCTCCAAGGTCACCCCGATATGAATAAAGTAAACGGTGTTGATATGACGACGGGTTCTTTGGGACAGGGCATTTCCGCAGCTTGCGGTATGGCACTTGCAGGAAAAACGAAGGGCAAGAGCTATAAGACTTATTGCATCATCGGTGACGGTGAAATGCAAGAAGGTCAAGTTTGGGAAGCAGCGATGTTTGCCGCTCACTATAAGCTTGGTTCACTCACAGTCTTTGCAGATAATAACGACCTCCAGATCGATGGTAACGTAAGAGATGTAATGAACGTTCATCCTATCGGTGAAAAGTTCAAAGCGTTCGGTTGGCACGTTATTGAGATCAACGGTCATGATTTTGACGAGATCGACGCCGCAGTAACCGCCGCAGAGAAAGACGAACGTCCCACAGTGATCGTATGTAAGACGATAAAGGGCAAAGGCGTATCTTATATGGAAAACGAAGCAGGTTGGCACGGCAAAGCACCCGGAAAAGAACTCTACGATCAAGCAATGCAAGAGCTTGGCGAGTTGGTGCTTTAATAGTTGAAAGGAAAGGCAAAAGACATGGCTGAAAAGAAAGCAACAAGAATGGGATACGGCGAGGCGCTCGCTGATCTCGGAAGTAAATATGACTTTTTTGTAATGGACGCGGACCTCTCGAAATCAACGATGACCGACTTGTTCAAACAAAAACACCCCGACAGATTTTTCAACAGCGGTATCGCTGAAGCAAATATGATGTCCGTAGCCGCAGGAATGGCTTCAACGGGAACACCTGTGTTTGTTTCTTCGTTTGCGATGTTCGTTTGCGAACGAGCATTTGAGCAGATCAGAAACTCCGTTGCTTATCCGCACCTCAACGTAAAGATCGGTGCGTCACACGCAGGTATCACAGTAGGCGAAGACGGCGCAACTCACCAATGTAACGAGGATATCGCGCTTATGAGATCGCTTCCGGGTGTAACGATAATCAATCCCGCTGATGCAGTAGAAGCATATGCGGCAGTAGAAGCGGCGCTTAAAATAGACGGCCCCGTATATTTGCGTCTCGGCAGATATGCAGTTCCGACTGTTTTCGAGAAAGAAACTTATGAATTCCGCGCAGGTGAAGCGGTCGTTCTTGAGGACGGAAGCGACGTTGCAATTATGGCAACGGGTATCATGGTTGCGGAAGCATTGGAAGCAAGAAGAATTTTGAAAGAATCGGGCATCGATGCGGCTGTTATCAACGTTCATACCATCAAGCCTCTCGACGAAAAGACGGTTATCAAATACGCCGAAAAATGTAAATACATTGTTACAGCTGAAGAGCATTCTATAATTGGCGGTCTCGGTAGCGCAGTGTGCGAAACAATAGCTTGCAATTGCAACGCGAAGGTCCTTCGCATCGGTATCGATGATGAATTCGGTCACAGCGGTCCTGCAGGCGAGCTTATCAACCAATTCGGGCTCAATGGCGCAGCTGTAGCGGAAAAGATCAAAAAATTCTTGGGAAAATAATAAATTTGACAATATAAGCTTTACGGTCAGCGGATAATCATCCGTTGACCGTTTCGTACCGATAAAAGAAACTCATAATAGAGGGAAAGGGATATTATGTTGAAGGTATTGATCCTTTTTGGCGGTGTATCGACTGAGCATGAGGTGTCGTGTGTCAGCGCATCCAACGTTTGTAAAAATATTGATAAAGAAAAATTTGAATACATAAAGCTCGGGATAACGAAAAAGGGCGTTTGGTGGGTGTATAACGGAAGCGAGGACAAAATGGCTGACGGTAGTTGGGAACAAGATACCGAAAATCTCGTTCCTGCCGTTGTTTCCCCATGTAGTGCGCACCATGGTATAATGGTGTTAAATAAAGCAACTAAAACATACGAAATAGTCCGCGTAGACGTTGCATTTCCCGTTCTTCATGGCAAAAACGGCGAGGACGGAACTATGCAAGGCCTAATGCAGCTCGCGGGTATCCCTTGCGTTGGATGTGATGCATATTCCTCAGCAGTATCGATGCATAAATGTGCGGCAAAAATAATCGCCGAAACTGCAGGCGTGAGATCGACTCCCTTCGTTCGCGTGAGAAAAAGCGAGCGAGAAACTGCGAAAATTCTTGTAAAAGACCTAAAGCTCCCGCTTTTCGTAAAACCCGTTAACGGCGGCTCGTCAGTAGGTATTACAAAGGTAAAATCGCTTGATTCTCTCGAGGCGGCGCTTGACGTAGCATTTGAAACCGATGAAATCGTTATCATCGAAGAGGGTGTTGTCGGAAAAGAGATTGAGGTTGCCGTGCTTGGTAAGGACGACGTTTTGGCATCCGTGTGCGGTGAGATCGTTGCAGGCGCAGAGTTCTACGATTACGAAAATAAATATAAGGATGACACCGCAGAATATTATATTCCCGCTCGTCTTGACGATAAAACGGCTGAAACAGTGCGTGAAAACGCTGTAGCAGTATATAGATCACTCGATTGCAAAGGCTTTTCGCGAGTTGATTTCTTTGTAACCGCAGATGGTGAGGTGCTTTTCAACGAGATCAATACCATTCCGGGATTTACTGCGATCAGTATGTATCCGAAGCTTATGGGTGAATGCGGCATTCCGTATAGTGAGTTGATAACGAGACTGATCATGGCTGAAGCGGAGTAATTCAGATGAAAAAATATATAATTGATATAGAAACGAAACGCGCTGAGTTGACAAGCGGCGACGATGATTATAATATTTTTTCTTCGTCTGTGCTCGGTGAAATAGATTTTAGTGACGATGAAATTAGAATAGAATATTCTGACAAAGATGCGAAAGCGGTATTGACCGTTTCTGACACACTTGTAACAGTTCATTCTACAGGTGTCGCAACCTCGTCACTTGTGTTTTGTAAAGAAAAGCAATGCGGCGGTGAATATTCGATGCCGGAGGGTACACTCCAGGTAACGACTTACACCTACGATATCCAAAACAAACTGTTATCTCCCGAGAAAACACTTACGATAGACTATGAGATCAATTTTGGCGGAAACGTATGTGACCGCAGTGTTATAACCTATAAACTTAAATAGGTCAGGTATAAAAATGGAAGAAAAAAGAAAATATTCGAGCTCGATAAATGACGTAATGCTTTTGCCGACGTCTGCATTGCAGTTTTTGAAGGAAGCAACGGCAATCGAGCTGAAAGTGTTGATATACATATCATCGCTTGGCGGTGTTTTTGAAAACGAGGATGTATGTGATGCTTGTGGAGTGACCGAAAGTGAGCTTTCTGCCGCACTCGGTTTTTGGCGTGGCGCAAAGGTGTTGCGCATAGGCGACTCAAAAGAGATCCCGAAAAGATCCACTCCCGCAAAGATCAATACCGTCCAAGAATACGATGCGAAAGAGCTTGCCGAGGCGAGAATGAACGATCCTGCGTTTGCAACTGTATGCGAATTTTTCGCATCCCAGTTCGACAAGGTGACCTTGACTCGCGCCGACCTCAATTCATTATATTATCTCTATCAGTATGTCGGTATCTCTTGCGAGCTGCTTTGCGAATACATTGATTATTGCGCGAATGCAGGAAAACGCGGAACACAATATTTTGTCAAAGCAGCGCTTGGCTTCTACGAGGAAAGTGAACTTGACACAGTGGAGAAATTCAAGGAATATCTCTCGCTTCGTAAGGTTGCCGACGATAATATTTCGAAGATGCGTTCGCTTCTCGGCATCGGAAACCGCGCGTTGACGACAATGCAGAAGCAATATTTCACCCGTTGGTTCGAGGAGCGTCAACATTCATACGAGCTTGTAAAGTATGCGTACGAGATAACGGTTGACAACATCGATAAACCCAATCTAAAATATATGGATAGCATTCTCGAGAGATGGTTCTCGCAGAATATCAGAACTGTTGAACACGCTGAAAAAGAACGCGAAAATTATAAGAAGGAAAACGGAAGCGAAAACAACGATACGTTTGATTTTGATGAGTTTTTCGAGATTGCTAAAAACCGTGATTTGTAAAAAATCAAAGGAGCGATAAAAGTGAGCAGTGCATTTGACCGTGTGAACGAGATGTTCGCAGAAAAAAGGGAAGCCGCAAAAATCAGCGCCGACGCGCGACGTCGAAAGCTTTGGCGAGAGATCCCCGAGATAAAAGTTATCGACGATCAGTTGATGAAAACAGGCTCACGTGTTATCGCAGAGATAATGAAGGGCAAGGACGGGATCGACGAACGGCTTGAGGCAATAAAGTGTGAGAATCTTGCGCTCAATGAAAAACGCGCAAAGATACTCGTCGAAAACGGATATCCTGCCGATTTCTCACGCGAAAAATACGAATGTGAGAAATGTGAAGACAGCGGATACGTCGGACTGAAGATGTGCGAGTGTTTCCAAAAGGCGCTTTATGCGGAACAATATGAAGCGAGCGGACTTGGAAACGCGATGAAGGACAAGAGCTTTGATACACTCAAAATTGAGCTTGCCTATGGAAAAAGCGAAAACGGTGTAACACCGCGAGAGAATCTTGCGGAAATTGTAGAGCTATGCAAACGTTTCGCAAAAAACGTGGGAACGAAACCGCAATATTTGCTTTTGTATGGTGGCACAGGACTTGGGAAAACCCACGTTACAGCGGCAACCTGCAAGGAAGCGATCTCAAACGGTGCATCGGTTGTATATGACAGTATACAAAATATCGTCCATGCTTTTTGGACTGATGCAGATGCAGCATACGCAAAGTATATGAACTGTGACCTGCTCGCGATCGACGATTTCGGAACGGAGTTTTCGACACAACACAGCATTTCGGTGATATACAATATTATCAACACAAGAATGCTTGAAGAAAAATCTATTTTGATCAACTCGAACCTTGATGCGCGCGAGTTTGAAAAACGCTACGGTGCGCGTATCTGCAGTCGTATTTTCGGCATCTTCAAGATAGTAAGATTTTTTGGTGAGGATATGCGAAAATATTTCGCGCGTGGTGGTAAGTAATGAAGAAAGTGAATCTCTATACCGACGGTGCTTGCAAGGGAAACCCCGGGCCGGGTGGCTATGGTGCAATATTAGAATATAACGGCAACGAAAAAGAGCTAAGCGGCGGAAATAAAAGCACAACGAATAACCGCATGGAGCTGATGGCTGCGATAGTGGGGCTTGAAACGTTAAAAGAGCCGTGCGAGGTGATGCTATACAGCGACAGCAAATACCTCGTCGATGCTATCGAGAAAGGATGGCTTGCATCGTGGCGGCGCAATAATTGGCGCAAGTCGGATAGATCACCCGTGCTTAATATCGACCTTTGGGAACGGCTTATCATTCAGCTTGAGCGCCATAAGGTCATCCTCAACTGGATAAAAGGCCATAACGGTCATCCGAAAAACGAACGATGCGATCGGCTCGCCGTCGCCGCCGCCGAACGTTCTATGCTCGGTTGATCTATATTATGCCTTCGGCGACCAAAGGGGAACTTTCT
>JAZRTU010000125.1:0-4857 GCA_045652185.1 Eubacteriales bacterium
ATATGCGACGGTTATCGCCGAGCTTTATGAATGCTTTGGCGACCGCGAGATAGCGCTTTGCCGCGAACTGACGAAGATGAACGAAGAGATAACGTTGACCACCCTTGAAAGCGCCGCAAAAAGCGAAGGCAAAAAAGGTGAATACGTCCTTGTTGTTAGCGGATACAGCGGAAGTGAGCATGAATTTTGGAGCGAGATGACGGTGAAGGAGCATTACGAACATTACGTTTCGTTGGGGCTTCAGAAAATGGATGCATGTAAAGCCGTCGCAAAAGATAGAGGAATCGCGAAAAACCAAGTCTATAAAGAGGTAATCGATTGATTCAAGAGGAACTAAAATGAAATATATAATATTTATCGGCGACGGAATGGCTGACAGACCGATCGAGTTGCTTGGAAATAAAACACCGCTTGAGGCGGCAAAAAAAGAAAATATCGACAATATCGCGAAAAAAAGTGTTTTCGGTACAACTCTTCCGACACCTTTTGGTATGGTTCCCGAAAGTGACACCGCAAACCTCGCGCTTCTTGGCTATGACCCGAGAGTATATTCAAAGGGGCGCTCTCCGCTCGAGGCGCTCAGTATGGGCATCCCAATGTCCGATACACAAACCGCGATAAGATGTAATATCGTGACACTCTCTGAGGATAGCGATAATTATGATGAGTTGACGATGGTCGATCATAGCGCAGGCGAAATAGACAGCGAAAGCGCCGCCGAGCTTATCAGATATATCGATGAGAATTTGGGAACAGAGATGCGAAGATTTCACCCCGGTGTAAGCTATCGTCATTGCTTGATGTGGGATAATTGCCCGACTCCTCCCGAGTTTTCAAGACCGCACGATATATTGGGGCGAAAAATAAAAGAATATCTTCCGTCAAGCGAAGAATATCTCAACTTGATGAAAAAGAGCTACCGGCTTTTGAAGGATCATCCGATAAATTTGAAAAGAAAAGCAGAGGGAAAAAACCCTGCGAACTCAATTTGGCTTTGGGCGAACGGAATGCGCCCTGCACTTCCGAGCTTCGAGGAAAGATTTGGTCTCAAAGGTGTCGCAATAAGCGCAGTCGATTTGATCAAAGGAATTGCAATATGTGCGGGAATGGACGTTATCAACGTCGAGGGCGCAACGGGTAATATCAAAACAAATTTCAGCGGAAAAGCGAAAGCGACAGTTGATGCACTCCAAAAATACGACCTCGTGTATCTCCACGTTGAAGCACCGGATGAGTGCGGACACCAAGGGAACGCCGAGGAAAAGGTGAAGTCGATCGAGTATCTTGATGAAATGCTCGGATATATTCTTGAAAATATAAAGGATATCGACCTGAGAATCCTTTTCTGCCCCGACCATCCGACACCGATCGAGCTTCGTACACATTCACCGGAAAGTGTGCCGTTTATAATTTATGACACAAGAAAAGATGAAAACGGAGTCGATATATTCAGCGAAAGATCGTGTGAAAAAGGAATTAATATCCCGAACGGTTTTGAGCTGATCGATGCGTTTATAGAATAGAAAATATGAATTTAGGAAAAAGACTTGAGAGTGTATATGCGCTCGTTCCCGAGAAGGCGATTTTGGTTGACGTCGGGAGCGACCACGGGTATTTGCCCGCGAAACTCGTGAAAGACGGGAAAATAGAAAGAAGCGCGGTGACCGATATCAATTTCGATCCGCTTGAATCGGCTAAAAAAACGGCAATGCGTTTTGAGGTCTTCGATAAGCTCTCGTTCTTTCTTGCCGACGGGCTTGACGGCGTTGACTATGATTATAACACCGTAACGATATGTGGTATGGGCGGAATCCTTATCTCCGATATAATCTCGCGCGCTGAGAAGTGCCGCGAGTGTACTCTCATACTCCAACCGATGCGCCATCAAGAGTTGCTTCGAAAATATCTTTGGGATAACGGTTATAATATCGAAAAAGAGGTGTTTTCGGTCGAGCACGGAAAACCGTATGTCGTTATGGTTGCGAGATATACGGGCGAAATAAAAACGTATACAGAATCGGATACGTATATCGGCTTTGAGACCGAAACGAACGAAGACAGAAAAAAATATAACGAAAAATTGATCCGCTCTCTCCAAAAAAAGATTTTAGGTGTGAGCGAAGACGAGAAAAAAATTCTGATAGCGGTAATTGAAAAATTGAACCGCATTTGAGGTAAAAATGGCATTTGACAGTGGATTTTGCAGCGCAGTAGTAAACGAACTGCAAAAAAGAGTAGTCGGCGCGAAAGCTGAAAAGGTATATATGCCCGAAAAGGACAGCGTCGTTATTTCGCTTTATATCAGCGGAAGAAATAAAAAGGATACTAACCTCATATTGTCGTGTTCGCCGTCATCACCGCGTATCTCCGTTGGCGCAGACGAAAGAGAAAACCCATCGACCCCGACGGGTTTTTGTATGCTTCTGAGAAAGCATATTGCGTCGTCAAAAATAGTGTCTGCAGATCAGTATGGCTTCGACAGAGTGATAAAAATAGGCTTTGAAAAGCCCGATGAAATGGGCTATTCAAGAAGAAAATATATCGTCGTCGAGATAATGGGAAAATATTCGAACCTGTTTTTGCTCGGCGAGGATGATCGTATAATGGGCGTGCTTAAGAGCGCAGACCTCACGAACGGAAAACGTCTGACTCTCATCGGCGCGGAATATGAGCTTCCGCCCGCGCAAGATAAATTGAATACGCTCGAAGTGACGGAGAAGCAGTTTTTGGAGCTGTATGATAATACCGAAAAAACATCTGACAGCTTCCTTTTGTCAAGCTTTCTCGGACTCAGTCCACTCGTTTGCCGCGAGATTTCATTTCGCGCGTTTGGTGTGACTGATGCGCAAAAAAGGGAAGGCGGCGGAGAAACGCTTTGGCGAGAATTTGAAAAGATCGTAAACACTATAAAAACGGGAGGTTTTTCTCCGTGTATCGTATATGAAAACAGCGGAAAGCCTGTTGAGTATTCATTCCTTGAAATAACGCAATACGGCGATAAGCCGAGAAAAATTTTCGAAACGTTCGACGAGCTTCAAAATGACTACTATTCGAAAAAAGGCTCGATCGAGACCGCAACGAGAAAAAAGACCGATATAGCGCACCTCATCGCCTCAGCTATGTCGCATGAGCAAAAAAAGCTCGCCACACAGCTCGAGGATCTCGAGGAATGCAAGAATAAGGATAAATATAAAAAATACGGTGACCTCATCATCGGCAGCCTCTATATGCTGAAGTACGGAATGGAAAAAGCAACGCTTTTCGATTATGAGGAGAACGTCGAGGTGACGGTGCCGCTAAACAAACGACTCTCGCCGTCGGCAAACGCGCAGGTGTATTATAAGAAGTACCAAAAGTATAGGAACGCCGAGCGTATCACCGAGGAACGTGTGAAAATAACGAGAAGCGATATCGCATATCTCGAAACGGTAGAAGACGCGCTTTCAAGAGCGATAACCGAACGTGAGCTCGAGGATATCCGCGACGAACTCGCGATGAACGGATACATCAGTCAAAACGGAAGCAAAAAATATGTCCAAAAAACGAAAAAGAGTGAGCCGTTGACATTCAAAACGAGCGGCGGGTTTACCGTCAAGGTCGGAAAGAATAATATCCAAAACGATCAGCTCACCTTTGGAGCAGATAAAGACGATCTTTGGTTCCACGTCAAAAACGCACCGGGCTCTCACGTTATTTTGTACACCGAGGGCAGAGAAGTCGGCGACGATGATTATAATGAGGCGTTGAAAATAGCCGCACTTCATTCATCGCAAGCATCATCTCCGCTTGTTGCAGTAGATTATACGTTTCGTCGCTATATCAAAAAACCGTCGGGCGCAAAAGCGGGGTTCGTTACATACGATAAATATTGGTCAGCATACGTAAAACTTGAAAACGGAAAAGACGATGAAAAAATATGAATATCTGATCTGGGATTTCAACGGCACGATACTTGATGACGTCGAAGCAAGTATGTCGAGTGTCAACGTGTTGCTCGAGGCGAGAGGGCTTCCAAAAATGCCCGACTTCGAGTTTTATCGTGAGGTGTTCGATTTCCCGATAAAAAATTATTATGCCGCACTCGGCTTTGATTTTGTCAACGAGCCGTATGAGGTTGTCGCACCGCTTTGGGTGGCGCTCTATAACGAGGCGGTAAAAAAATCGAATATCAGAAACGGAGTCGTCGAGATGATGAAGGAGCTGAAAAATAGGGGCATTAAACATTATATCCTCTCGGCAACGGAGTTGGAGATGCTCCGCGGTCAGCTTGACGATCTCGGGATAACCGAGTATTTTGAAGAGGTGCTCGGGCTTGACAATATCCACGCGGAAAGTAAAGTCGCACTCGGAAAAAAGCTCGGTCAGCGCATCGATATGAAGAAAGCGCTGATGATAGGCGATACCGTTCACGATTATGAGACCGCAGTATCAATGGGTTGTGATATCGTGCTCGTCGAGGGCGGTCACCAATCAAGACGAAGACTTCTTGAGTGTACGAAAAGCGTCGAGAAAAGCTTCGAAGACATTTTGAAAAAGTATTTTTGATAAAAATGCTTGACATCAAGCAGCAGTTTTGATATAATAGGCTTTGGTCAAAAAAAGCCAATGCTGGTGTGGCGCAGTGGTAGCGCAATTGATTCGTAATCAATAGGCCAGGGGTTCAAATCCCCTCACCAGCTCCAAAAAAGAACGAAGCAGTCGCTTCGTTCTTTTTTTATCCATTGCGAAAGCAATGGTATATCATCACGCTTTAGCGTGTATCTCATCACCGAAGGTGTATATCATCAGCCGTAGGCTGTATTTTGCTTTCGCAATGATGATATACAAAGCGTTCCGCTTTGATGATATGCAATTCCT
>JAZRTU010000126.1:0-3473 GCA_045652185.1 Eubacteriales bacterium
ACAAACTATGAACAAAGTGTTAATTTTTTGTTAACAAACGGACAGCTTCTATAAATATTATATAATATATATAATATTGTCAAGTCTTTCAAGGGATCTTAACTGAAATATTGCCAAAAAAAGCTTATACCGATCGGTATAAGCTTTTTTAATTATTCTATTTTACGATTATCTTTGCGAATTTATTTTTTCCTTTTTGGAGGACGTATTCACCCGCTTCGCTGAACACTGCATTCGCGTCGGCTACCTTTTCGCCGTTCAATTTTACGCCGCCGCCTTGGATGAGTCGTCTTGCTTCGCCCTTTGACGGTGCAAGCCCGCTATCCTTGAGTGCGTCTGCTACCTGCATACCAACTGCAAGCTCGAACGAATCCATTTCGTCGGGGACACCGCCCTTTGCGACGTTGCTGTAGCGCTCTGCGGCTGCTTTGATCGCTTCTTCGCCGTGGTAGAGGCGAACGATCTCTTCGGCATATCTGAAGTGTGCGGCTCTGACGTCGTTTTTAACGAGGTCAGAAAACTCGCTCTCGTCGAGGTCTGTTGTGAGTTTAAAGTAAGTATCGAGGAGGCTATCGGGTACTTTCATACATTTTTCGTACATAATTTCCGCAGGCTCGGAGATACCGATATAGTTATCGAGGGATTTACTCATCTTCTCAACGCCGTCGAGTCCGGGCAAAAGCGGGAAGGTGATTACCTCTTGGGGGGATTGACCGTAGTCACGCTGCAATTCACGTCCGACGAGGAGGTTGAAGGTTTGGTCGTTTCCGCCTACTTCAACGTCTGCTTGGAGTGCGACGGAGTCGTAGCCTTGCATCAAGGGGTAGAATATTTCGTGAAGCCCGATCGGTGCTTGCTCAGCATAACGCTTCGCAAAGTCGTCACGTTCCAATATTCTCGCAAGTGTATATTTTCCCGCGAGCTCGAGGATATCGGAGAATTTCATTTCTGCGAGCCAAGAGGAGTTATATGTTATCGTTGTTTTTTCGGGATCGAGTATTTTTACGACCTGCTCAAGATAGCTTTTGCTGTTTTCTCTCGTTTGCTCGAACGTGAGCGGTACACGTGTTTTGCTTCTGCCCGACGGGTCACCGATCATTGCGGTGAAGTCGCCGATAACGAATACTATTTCGTGGCCGAGGTCTTGGAGCATTCTCAATTTACGCAATACTACCGAGTGACCGAGGTGAAGGTCGGGGCGGGACGGGTCCGCTCCCATTTTTATTTTGAGTTTTTTTCCGCTTTGTAATTTTTCAAGCAAGCCTTCTTTTGAATAGATGGAGATCGAGTCTCTCAAAAGGCGTTCGTATACTTCATTTACTGTCATAATTTTGACTTCCTTTTCTTTGTTAGCTGAGGACGGGGGCTGAAACTACAGAATAGTTTTTGAGTTCTTCCGTATTAACAACAACTTGGGGCAATTTTTCGTTGATAACCTTCATAAAGTTATCGTTTTTGAGCGTTGCTGCATAATTCGTTTTTCCCTCTGTCTCGTTCTTCTTATATACTTCCTCTGTGAGCTCGAGGCGGTTCATAAGGTGGTAGCCGTATTCGGTCTCGACCAATCTATATTCGCCGATTTCCATATCGAGAGCGGCATCTTGGAAGTTTTTAACGTAGGAGTTATCATCGGTAACTGTATAGGTAGTTCCGCCGTCTTCGTTTTGAGAAACATAGTCTTCCCATTTAGCCTCGCCGTTTGTCATTTTTTCGGCAAGCTCTTCAAGTTCCTTTTTGCGAGCGGCTTTTTCTTCATCTGTCATTACGACACTCTGACCTGCTTCGTTTTTATGCTTGAAATCCAGGTTGAAGAGGATATGTTGAACGTAGCTGTATTTTTCTTTATATCCTTCGAAAAGTTTACTCTCATCTACCGGGTAGGGTCCGTTTTCGGAACAGATATATTCAGCAACTTGGTTAACAAGGTAGTTGTCTTCCATATATTTAATAAATTCATCAATATTGATTCCAAACTTTGAGAGGTACATACCCCATTTTGCCCTGCTTCCGTACGTTGCGATACATTCGTCAACAACCTTTTGTACAGCAGCTTTATTTTCTTCGCTGATGGTTATTCTGTATTCCTTTGCAACAGCTTTTGCAACAACGAGATTCTTAGCAGTCTCAACGATCTGATTTTTAAAATTGTCGCCGATGGTCTCGCCGCCTTCGGTGATCTGCATATTCCAAAGATCCGCGGAATCTGTCATTCCATACATCGCGAGAAGATAGGATTTATTCTCGGAAAGCATATATGAAAAAACGTTAGATGTCATTTTTTCGCCGTTAAACTCGATTACAGTTACACTTTTTCCACCACACGATGCGAGAGGAAGAAGAGTTGCCAAAACGAGCATCAATAATAATACTTTTTTCAAGATTTTCATTTTTTCCTCCATTTTTGACCGATCGGTCAAATTTTATAACATTTTAATTATACTACTATTTTTGTGCTTTGTCTATAGTATTTTGTGATATTTCTGTGTAAAGAGCGAGGATATTCTCGACTGTTTGAAGAATTTTCCCTTCTTTTGTATTCATCTTATAGCAGAAATACGGGTTTTGACCTGCGTTATACAACACCTTGCCGTTCATACCGTTCATTCTTGCGAGGCGTGTCACACGGTTCGGATCGGGATTTTCGGGGAAGAAAAGTATTCCCGTCGGTGTGGTTGATATTTTTCTTATTCCGAGCGAGCAAGCGACGTTTCTTATCAGCGATATTTCCATCAAGTTGCGCACGCTTTGGGGGATCGTTCCGAAGCGGTCGATAAGCTCGGTTTGGAGGTCGATACACTCTTCTTCATTTTCAAGAAGCGCAATTTTTCTGTATATATCGATACGTTGTTGCGACACGATGATATACTTTTCGGGTATATACGCATCAACGGCGATATCAACGGTACAATCGCGAACAGACTCGACCTTTTCGCCTTTTTCTTCCAAGACCGCATCTTCGAGGATCTTGATAAACATATTATATCCGACCGACTCGATAAATCCGTGTTGCTTTGCGCCGAGGAGGTCGCCCGCGCCTCGAATTTCAAGATCGCGCATTGCAATTTTGAAGCCGCTTCCGAATTCGGTGAATTCTTTTATTGCCTCGAGGCGTTTTTGCGCCGTTTCGTTCAAAACTGCTTGGGGCTTGAACGAAAGATATGCATATGCTTTTCTCGTTGAACGTCCGACTCTGCCTCGTATTTGGTGAAGCTGAGATAGTCCGAAGCGGTCTGCGTTTTCTATTACTAAGGTATTGGCATTTGGGACATCGACACCCGTTTCAATAATTGTTGTGCAGACAAGAATGTCTATTTCACCCGCTACGAGCGCTTCCCATATATCGGAAAGCTCCTCGCGAGTCATTTTTCCGTGGCCAACGGCGATATTCGCATCGGGAAACTCGTTTCTCAGCTTTGCGGCTCTGCCGTAGATGGTATCAACGTTATTATGGAGATAGAACACCTGACCGCCTC
>JAZRTU010000127.1:0-3869 GCA_045652185.1 Eubacteriales bacterium
GCATTGAGTCGGTCATCGAAAGAAGCGATTTCGGATGGCGAGACAAAATTCTCTATATAATCAAGATTTAATTTAAGTTTCAATTCGTTCACATCCTTTGGGTTTCTGTTATTATTATAAACTAAAACTCCAAAGTTGTCAACAGTTTAGAGATCATTTTTATCATTTCATCACATCTGTTTTCGGTTTTTCACTCTATTAAACAGAGGTCCTATCACAAATCTGCCAAAGAGAGTTGCAAGTGTTACGCCGATTGCCATCATTCCCGCATATATCAGTGTGTTTGACAATGCTTCTATTCCTTCGAGTGTTTTACCCTCGCCGAAGCGGAGCATCGTTTTATAGAGCATTACCCCCGGTACGAGCGGTATTAGTGCGATTATCGTCATACCTGTCGTTGAAGTTTTCAGATATCGCGCCAACAGCTCTGCGCCGACACAACAGACGAAAGTTGCGCTAAAAGCAGAGAACTCGACCGAAAACGGTTCTAAAAGCTTATATATACAATACCCTACTGCTCCAACGAGCGCGGCGATATAGCGCGTTTTTTTAGGGGCGTTTGTGCTTAAACCAAAAAAGAATGCGGCGAGGTATGAACAAATAAATACGATTATCCAATCCATTTTATCACCTCACACCAGCAATGCTATTGTAACGCCGCAGGCGATACTTACTGCGGTAATTACGGCTTCTATTGCACGAGCACCCGTTGACACGATATCACCATTGAAGCTATCTCTTATTGCGTTGAGCGTTGTAAGTCCGGGAACGAGCGGAAAGATGCTTCCGATGACTGAAGTATGAACGTCACACGTTGGCACGAAAAAACAGAATGCTCTTGCGCTCAAGGCAAGTATCAAGGTTGCCAAGAGGTTAGTTATGAAAAACGATATATTTCGTTTTCCGAGCCAATAATAGAAGCTCATTCCGAAAAAGCACGACACGAGTGAGCAAAGAAACTCACGCCATGAGCCGCCTACGAGGATGGCAAAAAATGCGCCGCAGATTGCTGCCATTACAGACACGTACAATATATTTGGTTTTTTATTCCGCTCTTTCAGCACTCTTTCTTTTGCTTCTTCAAATGATATCTTTCCTTCTGTGAGAAGTCGAGACACAGCGATACACTCATCAAGGCAACTCAGATCGACACCGCGCGCAGAGACGGAGGCTACTCTCGTTATTACCTCGTCATCAAAATACGCGCTGACGTTGATGCCTGTTGGAGTCGAGAATATTTGTACTTCTTTTGCGCCGTTTGACGACAATATTTTATTGACACACTCATCGGCGCGATACGTTTCGCCGCCGCTTTTCAGCACAGTCGAGGCGATGAGCATTGCGACGTCGACAAGCTCGTGGTTATATGCCGTATTATTCAATCCAACTCTCCCGTTAAATAATACTTTTTATATTTTTCGTGGAATTCTTTTCCGCCTTTATCGGGGGAATAATAATGGCTATATGCGAAGGTTACATAGCCTTCTACATACTTTGATGCGATATTCATTTGTTTTACGAATCTACCGATGTCGGCAGCATAAATATTATATTTTCCGTTATTTTCTTCGAGGTTGAAATTTTCGTTATTCGCCCAGAACTCGAGGTTTTCGTTTACGTCACACGCATTTTTGAGTGCATTAAAATATGCGTCCATCATTTCGATATCGATATGTCCTGCGCCGACGGCATCTTGGCAACAGAAGATATCACCTTTTCTGAAGCGTGTATTTTTGAATATTCCCGTCCACTCGAGTTCGGTTTCCTCGGGGGACGTCACTCGTCTCACAAACGGAGAAAGAAGAAGCGGCATTGTCGGATCGATTTTCGTTAAAGCATCGAGGTAGCTATTGAGAAAATCGGCGCTCTCGAAAGATTCGGGCATACCGTTATAATACTCCCAACCGAAATACCAGCCGTAGAAGGCATCGGGATATTTTTCTTTATAGAGCGAATAGAGTCTTTTGGCACTTTCTTCACCAAGGTCACTTTGGTTTTTACGCCAGCTACGCTCACTTTGAGCGCCTTGCCACCATTCGTCAGAAAGGTTGAGTCCGACGAAGACCTTAATTCCGCATTTTTGCGCTGTTTTCAACACGGTTTCGGTAAAATCGGGGTGATAGTGGCAATTTTCTTTTTTTGCGCCGAGCTTGAACTCCTCGGGATAATATGCGGAGATAAACTCACCATAGGGTGTTTCCGAGGTCCATTGGATGATTACAGTATCGATCCCGACTTCTTTGAGATATTCGAAATGCTCTGTCCATTTTGCTTCATCATATTTTACGAATCCTCCCGGTTGGAAGAATGTTCCTGTCACATAGGGATAGTTTTTCATATTGTCACCTTATCGTTCACCCTGCCAATCAACTGGAGGGATATTATTTTTTATTAAAAAATCGTTTGCTTTTGAGAAATGCTTACAGCCGAAAAAGCCTCTTGATGCTGACAATGGGCTTGGGTGGACCGACGTTAGCACGAGGTGGTTTTTATTCGTGATCAGCGGCAATCTGCGTTTCGCATAGTTGCCCCAGAGCATAAACACCATTGGCTTTTCGCGCTGATTGAGGAGTTCCACTACCCTATCGGTTAGGTTTTGCCAACCTATTCCGTCATGGCTTCCCGCCATTCCCTCTCGCACTGTCAATACGTCGTTAAGAAGGAGAACTCCGTTTTTTGCCCAATCCTCTAAGTTCCCGCTTTTTCGCGGTTTTATTCCGAGGTCGTTTTCAAGCTCTTTATATATATTTCTCAACGATGGTGGGATATCGACACCGTTCGGGACTGAAAACGAGAGCCCATGCGCTTGGCCGTATTCGTGGTAGGGGTCTTGACCGATTATTACGACCTTTACTTCATTATAATCTGTATAACGAAGAGCGTTATATATGTCGTTCATTGGTGGAAAAACTCGGTAAGGATGCTTACCGAGGTATTCCGATTTAAGTATTTCTCTTAATTTTAAATAATATTCTTTCTCAAATTCGCACGAAAGCAATTCTTGCCATTTTGGAGCGAGAGTTACCATTATTTCGTACCGAATATTCTGTCGCCTGCGTCACCGAGACCGGGTACGATATACGCATGTTCGTTGAGTTTTTCATCAATGTGCGCTACGAATATATCTACGTCGGGGTGGGCGGCATGCACCGCTTCAACTCCTTCGGGCGCGGCAATGAGGTTCACCATTTTTATATTCTTACAGCCTCTCTTTTTGAGACAATCGATCGCTGCTATTGCGGAGCCGCCTGTTGCGAGCATCGGATCGAGAAGGATCAATTCTCTTTCTGCGGCATCATCGGGGATCTTAAAATAATATTCAACGGGCAAAAGTGTTTCATGGTCGCGGTAAAGACCGATATGTCCTACCTTTGCGGTCGGATGAACAGCCAAAAAACCGTCTACCATTCCGAGACCTGCGCGAAGGATCGGGAGTATTCCGATCTTTTGGTCGGAGATAAAACGTCCCATCGTTTTAGCAACAGGTGTTTCTATTTCTTTTTCATAGGTGGGGAGGTCACGAGTCGCCTCATATGCAAGAAGCATTGTGATCTCGCTGAGAAGTTGGCGGAAATCTTTCGTTCCCGTTTCCTTCATTCTCATTATTGACAATTTATGCTCTATCAGAGGGTGGTCGAGTACAGTTAGTTTCGGCATTTTTCTTTCTCCTTCATCTATTTGTTTTTATCATTTTAGCACATTATTTTTCTTTTTTCAACAGAGTTTTAAACCTTTATTTCCCCGTTTGCGATTTTTTTATAGTCTTCAAGATTGAGTCTTAAAAGATTTGGGGTATCGAGTCCGTAGGGACATTTCGATTTGCATTTTCCGCAATCGATACAGCTTTCTATTTTCATCATTTTTGCTTT
>JAZRTU010000128.1:0-3949 GCA_045652185.1 Eubacteriales bacterium
AACAAAAAAGACGGCGGAAGCCGTCTTTTTAAATTCGTGAAGAATGGTCGCCATAAGGCGACGCCTTGGTTGTATATGGTTGCAGAGCCGAAGCAGCTCTTTGCTGTTATATCCAAGGGGCTATGCGCCCCTTGACCCGCACGATTTTTTGAAAAAAATCGAGTAAAACTTTTAATTCTTTGGCGCTGCCGCCGACAGAAAGGTGCAAAACTTTGGGGTATATTACGAAAAAACTGTTTACATTAGCGAAGATTTGTGATAAAATCAAAAAAAACTATGAGGTGCTTGTTCATGGCAGGTTACAATAAACTCGAAGTGCTTCTTCGTGAGGAGCTTGATCAGCTCGCCGAGGAAGGTAAACTTTTTGACAAAACGGAATTTTTAAAGAAAATCGATGAGGCGGCAGGAGATCTCTCTAAGCTTAACGCCATATATGACGAGCTTTGTGCGCTCCCGACCGACCCGAATTTTAAATATATCGAGCCGTCGGAATACGTTGATATTTTGAAGGAGAGCGAAACGGCGCTTGTCGATGAATACAAAGACATCGATGACGATTTCTTCCACGGCGCATGGCTCGGCAGATGTATCGGCTGCGCGATGGGACAACCCGTCGAAGGATGGCAAAGCAAAGATATCATCGAGTGGCAAAAAACCGCCGGTGAATACCCGAGAAGAAGCTATATCCCGACAGTCAGCGGAGCGCGTAGAAACGAAGGTCCTGCTACCGACGAAAAAATTAACGGAATGCCGCCCGATGACGATACAAGATTTACCGTTATCGGATATAAATTGATGAAAGCGAAGGGATATGATTTCGACTCCTACGACGTCGGAAGCCATTGGGCGTATTCGATGCCTATCCGTCATATCTGTACCGCTGAAACACAAGCATATCTCAACTTCGTCAGCGTTGATGAGTTCGGACCTTGGGGACGTCCCGAGGGTGCGCTCGAGCTTCTCAAAAAAGCGAAGGTCAATACATATAAAAACCCCTATCGTGAGTTCATCGGTGCGCAGATTCGTATCGACGGCTATGCATACGTTGCAGCAGGTATGCCGCTTCTCGCATCGCGACTCGCGTTCCACGATGCATATCTTTCCCACGTGAAAAACGGTATTTACGGTGCGATGTTCTTCTCAGCGTTCATCAGTGCGGCTTTTATCGAGAAGGATATCGAAAAATGCTTCCGAATTGCGCTCTCCGTTGTACCGAAACGCAGTAGATTTTATGAGGAAGCACTTCTTGCTCGCGATATCGCGAAAAACGCATCCTCGCGCGAGGAGCTCATCGAAAAGCTCGTTGCAAATTCAAGAAAATACAACTGGGTACACACGCTCAATAACGCGGCAATGTGTATCGGCGCGATATTCTATGCAGACGGCGATTTCGCCGAGGCGGTATCACTTGCCGTTGAATGCGGTTACGACACCGATTGCAACGGTGCGACCGTAGGTTCTTTTATGGGTGCGCTCGTCGGTGAGACGGGTATCCCCGAATATCTCAAAACACCGATACGCGATACGTTCAGCATCAATGTCTCGCCATACGACGACTATTCGATAAAACGCTTTGCGTTCGAATGTCGTGACCTTAGAAAGCAACTCAACGAAAAGGAGTAACGGTTGTGGAAAGAAAGCTTGGACTATCAAGCTGCGGAAAAGAGCTAACAAGAGCGCTTTTCGAGCAATATGCAGCGAACAAGATCGATTATATGGAAATAAGCTGTGAAAGCTCATTATATGACTCACTCGATTTTCCGTTGCTTCGATCATGGGCAGATGAATGTGGTGTTGTGATCCGTTCACTTCATCTTCCATACTATCCGTCTAATGTATATGATATCTCCTCACTCGACGAGCAGATCCGTCGCAGATCGATCGATTCACACGCGTTGCTTATCGAACGTGCGGCAAAGAGTGGAATAAATCTTTTCATCATCCATCCATCCTATGAGCCGATCGAGATTTCCGAACGTGCAGCGAAGCTTGAAAAGGCGAAGCTGTCCTTAGTTGAACTCGCGGATATATGTGACCGTTTCGGTGTAACATTGGCGGTCGAGGACCTTCCTCGAACCTGCCTCGGAAATTGCTCGGACGAATTATTATATCTCGTCGAGGATAAACGTTTGAAGGTCTGCTTTGACACTAACCATTTGCTCGGCGAGAATATCGTTGATTTTATACTTGCCGTTGGTGATAGATTTATCTCAACCCACGTTTCCGACTATGACAGAATAAACGAACGTCATTGGTTGCCCGGAGAGGGTATCACCGATTGGATGGAGCTGATCGCCACACTCGACAAGGTTGGCTATAGCGGTCCGCTCCTTTATGAAGTGCATTTTAAAGCGCCAACAACGATAATTCGCGAACGTGATCTTACTTGTAAGGATATCAGAGCTAATTTTGACACTCTTATCAGCGGAGCGACACCTGTTCCGCTCGGAAAGGCTAACGTATAAAAAATGGAACAAAAACATATAAAACGCGGTGGGTTCTACGTATTTCTGCTCGGCACTATGGCGTATATGTTCAGCTATATCGGGCGGATGAACTATTCCGCTTGCTTGAACTCAATGGTCGGTGACGGACTGTTCACGACTGAGTTTGGCGGCTATATCTCGACCGCGTATATGATAGTTTATGGCTCGGGACAGATGATAAACGGCGTTTTCGGACGTCGGTTCCCGTCGAAATATATGGTCTTCTTCGGACTTTTCGGCGCAGGGGTTATGAACGTTCTTATGGGACTCGTCGGTAACAGATTTGCGGTGATGGCAGTCTGGGCATTCAACGGGCTGTTTATGTCGATGCTTTGGGCGCCGATAATCAAGGCGTTTGCGGAATGGATAGAAGAAAAGGACAGAAAAAAATATGCCGTTTGGCTCTCGGTCTCTATCCCTTGCGGAACGATAGTTTCATATCTTATCCCTGCGATATATCTCGATAGATCGAGCTGGCATACTGTATTTTTCATTTGCGGCGGTTGTCTTTTCTTCGCCTCAATAGTGTGGATAGTCGGAACGACACTTATCGGAAAATATATTAAGTTTATGACGACCGAGTTCAAAAAACGCCAATCGGAAGCGCTTGAAACTGTTTCCGAAGGTAAGAAGGTAACGCTCGGAGGGCTCATCTTCGGGTGTGCGCTTTTCGTTGTCGTTTGCGGTGTATTGTTCAACGGCTCGCTCAAAGACGCGCTTGCGAATTGGGTTCCGACTTATGTTGTTAACACGTTCGGATTGAGTGATTCATATTCGGCGGGGATCTCCGTAATAATCCCGATGATAACGATATTCGGCACGTTTATCGCTTCAAAAATAGACAGAAAATTCTTTGACAATGAAATATACACTTCGGCGGTGATGTTTGCGACCGCAACGATCGCGATAGTGCCGATCATATTCACCGCGAATATTAAAGGTGAGCTTGGCGGGCTCATCACAACTTTGCTTATCGCGATCGCTATCTCTGCGATGTGGGGCGCGAACACGATGTTTTTGTCGATGGTACCCTATCGCTTCGCTGATATCGGAATGGCTTCTGCGGTAACGGGATTTCTCAACTGCTTCGCCTATTTCTCGGCGGCAGCCAGCTCATCCGTCTACGGCATCGTTGCGGAAAACAGTGGTTGGAATAACGTGGTCCTGCTCTGGGTAGCAATGGGCATCGGCGGTACTGCGCTGTGCGCGCTCGGCGGAAAGCTCTGGAAACGTAAACTTGTTCAAAACTCACTTGCGTGAGGCGCGACGGATCTTTCTGTCGTTCGAATGAAAAAAATATTCCCATTCGGTAAAGGAGGAAAATTATGAAAATGACATTTCGTTGGTACGGCGAAGGCAACGATCGTATCAAATTGTCGGATATTAAGCAAATTCCCGGTGTTGACGGGATCGTCTGGGCGTTACACCACAAAATGCCCGGTGAAATTTGGGAGGAAGCAGAA
>JAZRTU010000129.1:0-5212 GCA_045652185.1 Eubacteriales bacterium
TGCGATATACGCTATCGCGTGCGATATATCTTCGATGCGATATGCCCTGCGGGGCGTGAAGGGGATTTATATCATATCGCAACCGACCGCAAGGGAGGTTATATCGCTTTTGAGCGTAGCTTGCATGGCAAGCCGCGAAAATATATCGCATTTGCGAAAGCAAATATATCGCCATAAAAAAGAGCTTCTGTGTCCACAGAAGCAGTGCTTGCGAAGAAAAGAGGACGAGGAGTTTTACAGCTCCTCGTCCTTTTCCTGTCGGTAAGTTTCGTACTTTATTAAATTTCAAAAACTGTCCTTAAGAACACACCGCATATATCTCTGTCTTTTTGCTTGTTGTGTGTAATGATTATTCAGCAACCTTGATGGAAGTGATATGGGGGTTCATACCCTCGTACCAGTAAAGGAATCCTTCAACGTCAACAACAGCGCCTACCTCGAGGCTGCCAACTGTTGTGTAAACTTCGCTGTCTTTACCTGTGAGGTAAATTTCTACGCAGAAGCTATAGGATTTTCCGTCTTTGTCGAGTGTGAGATAGATATCGTCACCGGGTTCGCCGTTTTTGTACTCGATCTTGTTAACTGTCATACCCTTGAAGGATACGAATTCGTTTTGATGCTTTTCCATATCGTCTGTGCCGAGGAGGTTGGTTACATCAAGAGCTTCTGCAACGAATGTATCGCCGCCTTCTACGAATGTGAACGTACCGTCAACGATCTCAACTTCGCCGTTAAATGCTGCTTTGTAGCCTTTAACTGCAATCTTTGTTCCGGGAACAAGTTTAGCAGCATCTGCTTCGGAGCAAGCGAGCTCATAAAGGAAAATACCGCCATCTTGGCTTTGGCAATATACTGTGATCTTGTTATCCCACCAGCTTTGGTGACCTTGAACGTATGTTTCAACATATACGGGAGCATCAATTGCTGCTGCGAGGTATTCAGCGTGTGTCATGGGTTGTGCGGGGAAAGCTACGGATGTTTCAGCGGAAACGTCTTTAGATGTATCTGTACCACCGTCACATGCTACGAGAGAGAGCACCATAACTAATGCCATAAAAATCAATACTAACTTTTTCATTGTTTTTACTCCTATTCAATTTAACAAATATGTTAACAAATATTATACATCATTTTTAAAAAAAATCAATGCTTATCATCAACAATTTCAACATTTTTTTTGCTTAATTTTGTTCAATATGACATAAATGCCCATTCCAAACCAACAAACCGCCAAAATGACGATCAAAATAACGGATTCCGTCGGAAGCGTTCCGCTTCCGTCATAGTCGAGTCGATAAAGCGCGGCGATCTCGCCATATAGCGCGTCTAAAGATTTGTCGTCAACTTTTTGACCGCGACGGATCGATTTGTTAACGCTCTCAATAAGCTCTCCTGCCGCGTTTCGCAACGAAGCAGAGCCGTTGAAAACGGGAGTTACGAACGTATTGTCCATATTGTCGATCAAAAGCTGCGCCGCTTCAATTTTAACTCTGTAATAAAAATCGTTATTTTCATCGGGCCTCGACAAGTAATCCTTATATTCAGCGGAATTTTGGGCTTTCAAAGTAACGGGAACATATCCTTCCGTTTGGGAATAAGAAAGCTGAACGTCGTTTGTCAGCATATATTGACAAAACAGCCACGATGCAATAACCTCTTGCGGATCGTCCTTGTTGAACACACACATCGACGGTCCTTGTGAGATCATTCTCGGGGAATCTGTGTCAAATTGCGGAATCGTCTTAACGACCGTTTCAAATTCAACGAGGTTTTCTTCCTTAATATCGATATTCGGAGCGTGGCATCCCATCCAAGTTGCACCCGCAGTAGAGTCGATCGCGAAAATACATTGACCTGCATTGAGAAAGTTTGCGGGATATCCAATAAGCTTAAAGGTGTTGAATGCACCGCTTGCGGAATGCGTCGCTATCTCTTTTAACAATTCCTTCGTATCATCGTTAAATAGCTTTATCTCGCCGTGCTTCGTTGAATAATCTGCGCCTTTTTGTGAAAGCATTTGGATCATCATATTGTCGGTGGATTTATAGATAAAAGGAATAAGAACCTTTTGTCCGTTGACCAAATAGTTGCCGTCGGCATCCTTCGCCATCGCCGCCTCGCTGACCTCCCAAATAAAATCCCAAGTGAGAGTTTCGGGGATCGTGAATCCGAGCTTCTCAACGTAGGTCTTGTTGATGTAGCAAGCTTCCGTTGAGCGCATATAAGGAACGGCGTAATAACGTCCGCCGAAGTTGCATTCCTCGAGAAATTTCGGCGCGATCTCGTCCTTGCTCGGCCCGTCAAACTTAACGTCGCTTCCGCCAAGACCGTATTTTGGATGGTCAAACAGCTCGTCAAGCGGGATGACCGTATCCTCACCTGTAAGATAAGTCGCAATGTGGTCGGGATACGTTATACAAACGTTCGGTGTCGTTTTGGTCGATATATTCGTGATAACATCTTGATAGATCTTGCCGTAATCGGTGTAAAGACGAAGGTTGACCTTAATATTGGGATAAAGCTTTTCAAAATCGAAAATCGCTTTTTTGTATATCTCAACTTGTGTCATATTCGTGTCGTTTTTCGCCCAGAACGTTATCTCATAGTTGCGCGATTCGTCAAATTCGTCGGGAAGCGTGAATAACATCGTTTCCTTTGAACCATGACACGAGCAAAGCAATAATAAGGAACAAAGGATAAGCAAAACAGAAACGATCTTTTTCATCCCTTCATACCTCCTCTCGCAACGCCTTCCATGA
The DNA here is from genome assembly GCA_045652185.1 of Eubacteriales bacterium. GTDB lineage: Bacteria > Bacillota > Clostridia > Oscillospirales > CAG-382 > UMGS1307. The sequence goes on from JAZRTU010000129.1 coordinate 2,760, forward strand.
TCTTTTTGCGGAATACTAAGAATAATACGATCAAAGGAACGGAAATAACGACAACAGCTGCCATCATAGCGGGAATATTCTCTCGCCCAAATCCGTTTTCGCGTATCTCTTGTATACCGTTTGAAACGAGAAAATAAGCTTGTTCGTCGGTAACGAGACGCGGCCATATATATGAGTTCCAGCATTCGATCACCTTCAATATCGTGATAGTGACGATAGTCGGGCGGCATATCGGGATCATTACCTTCCAAAGATATTTAAAATCACTCGTTCCGTCAACCTTTGCGGCATAATATAATTCGTCGGGAATTTGTGAAAAGTTTTCTTTGAGAAGATATATATAGAATACCGATGCAACGGAAGGTAAGATAAGACCTGCAAAAGTATTTCGAAGATCAAGATTGGTCATCGTAACGTAGTTGGTGATAACGACGAGCTCGCTCGGTATCATCATAAGTGATAAAAACAAAGTGAACGCAAGATTTTTGCCCTTGAAGGAAAGACGTGAAAACGCGAATGCCGCCAAAACCGTGACAACAAGCATTATCGCTGTCGTAGCCAAGGTGAAAATAATCGTGTTAACGAAATATTTAGCCAAAGGAACGGCATTAAACGCCTCGAAATAGTTTTCAAGTGTCAAATCAAGCGTGAAAAGCTTCGGGATCCATTCGGAGTTGTATGAACCATAACTTTTCAGTGACGTAAGTATCATCCAATAAAAAGGGAATAGCACCATAATTGCCCAGATTCCCAAAAGGATATATATCGTCGTATTGAGAAGACGTTTTTTTGCTTGGGAGTTTTTTTCGATCTTGTTGTAATCCATATAAACGCCTCCTGTTTAATAATGAACGTGCTTTTTGCTGACGAGCAGGTTGATACAAGTGATCGTCAGCACGATAACGAACAGTATTATCGCTGTTGCTGAAGCGTATGACGGATATCCGCCCGAATTTCCGTATAGCATATCGTATATATAACCAACGATCGTGTTCATCTCGGCAACGTTAAGCTCAACACCGAAAAGCGCGACCGCATCGGAATAAGCTTTGAAAGCGCCGATAAATCCCGTAATAATGAGATAAAACAGAGTAGGGGAGATCATCGGAAGCGTTATCTTTGTGAAAACGCGCCATCTCGGCGTGCCGTCAACCTTTGCGGCATTATAATAAGTTTCGTCAACGGATGCAAGCGCACCTGTTAAAATAAGCACCTTAAATGGCATTACAACCCAAATCGTATAAATGCAAAGCACAAGCATTTTTGCCCAATACGGCCCGCCAATAAAATCAATCGGGTTCATACCGAAAAAGCTGAGTATGTAGTTTATAAGTCCGTTGCTGTATGGCGTTTGCTTAAATAAGATCATAAAAACGAGCCCTACCGCAAGCGTGTTGGTGACATAAGGGAGAAAATATATCGTTTGGAAAAGCTCGCGGAGCTTTTTGATCGAGCTGAGCGCAACCGAAATCAAAACCGATATAACGGTCGATAACGGCACCGTAACGGCAACGAGGATAAAAGTGTTTTTGAGCGCCTTCAAAAAATAGGGATCTCGAAGCACATATGAATAGTTGAACGTTCCGACACCAAGCGATGATTGAGAAGCGAAATTGAAGCTTTCCTCGAAAGAGTATATCAAAACGTCAATGAGCGGATAGACCATAAATGCGCCCAAAAATAATATCGCGGGCAACAAATACAGCCAAGCCTTTAGATTATTTTTTTTCATCCTCTCACCTCTTAATATAATCTTTCACCGGTCTGTTTTCTGAAAACGTGAACCTTATTTTGCTTCAAATCAAAGCGAACCTTGTCGCTTTGAAGACCTTTTATATTTTCAGAACCAACGATAGAACGTATATTTTCATTTTGAGAAGAAGGATGGTTGGAAACGATGCTGATATCTCTTCCCATTACCTCGACTCTCTCAAGGTCACAAGTAAATTTTCCTTCTGAGTTTACGATAAAGCCCTCGGGGCGAATTGCAACGTTGACGTTTTCATCTCCAAGCCCATTGACTTCAATAACGGCTTCGTTACCAATATACAATTTTCCATCCTTTATTTCGCCGTCGAACATATTTATCGGAGGTGTTCCGAGGAATTTTGCAACGAATTCATCCTTCGGATCGTCATAAACCTCTTGTGGCTTTCCAATTTGATGTACGATGCCGTCCTTCATTACAACGATGAGGTCGGAGATAGACATAGCTTCCTCTTGATCGTGGGTGACGAAAATGGTCGTTATTCCCGTCGAGCGTTGTATTCTTCTTATCTCCTCGCGTGTTTGAAGACGAAGACGCGCATCGAGGTTCGAGAGCGGCTCGTCAAGAAGCAATATGCGAGGCTGTTTTACAAGTGCGCGGGCTATTGCGACACGTTGTTGCTGACCGCCCGAAAGCTCGCTTGGTTTTCTGTCCATAAGCCCGTCGATCTGAACGAGCTTTGCTG
>JAZRTU010000130.1:0-8875 GCA_045652185.1 Eubacteriales bacterium
CGCTTCCGCTCGTGGGCGTGAGCAACCCCGCTATTGTTTTTATAAATGTTGTCTTTCCGCTCCCGTTTGGGCCAAGAAGACCGATTATTTGTCCTTTCGGCAACGAGATGCTAAAATTGTTGAGCGCGGTAACGTTTCCGAAATTTTTCGTCAAATTTACTGCTTCAACCAAATATCCGCTCATATTCCTTTTTCCTTTCCATTCAAAATTAATCGAGTTCTTTTTCAACAAGCGTCAACACTTCATTTTTATTAACGCCGTTCTTTTCAAGCTCCTCGAGCATACGTCTGATTATTATTGAACTTCTTTTCAATTTTTCCGACTTAATAAGCGCAACGTCTTCGGTAACGGTGCGTCCGGAAGTCGAATGGGTGATTATAAGCCCTGTGTCCTCAAGCTCGCGGAATGCTCTTTGCACAGTATTCGGGTTTACCGAATATTCACCTGCAAGCTCACGAACACTTGGCATTGGTGAAGCGGATCTATAAGTTCCGTTGAAAATGCGTTCTTGGATTATATCCATCATTTGAAGATAGATAGGCATTTTGGGGTTAAATTCAAAAGCCATCCGAAACCACCTCCTCGTGTGTTTTTGTCCTAATACAATCATACAACATCTTTTTTCTTTTGTCAAGAGAAAACAATAAAAAACCGCAGAATTCTATTCTGCGGTGAATATTTATATTGATCATTCAGCGAGAAGCTTTTCGAGAGAAACGATCTTTGTTGCGAGGCAGAGGATCTTTGCCGCTGCTTCAATTTCGTCATTTTTCGCAAACGAAGGTGCGATTCTGATGTTTTTGTCCTCGGGATCTACTCCATAGGGATGGGTTGCGCCTGCGTTTGTAAAAATAACACCTGCATCTTTGCAAAGTGCAACTGCCTTCGATGCGCATCCGTTCATTGTATCAAACGAGATGAAATAACCGCCTCTGGGCTTCGTCCAGCTTGCCACTCCCGTATCACCGAGCTCACACTCGAGTGTTTCAAGCACTTTTTCAAACTTCGGGCGCATTATATCGGCGTGTTTCGCCATGTGCGCTTTTATGCCTGCGAGGTTTTTGAAATATCTCGCGTGGCGGAGTTGATTGATCTTGTCAGGACCTATTGTTGAGAATTTCAACGTATTCTTTATATCGATGAGGTTTGCCGCGCTTGTTGCAACTGCGGATATACCGTCTCCCGGGAACGAGACCTTACTCGTCGAGCAAAATTCATATACCATATCGGGATTTCCCGCCTTCGCGCACTCCTCGAGGATATCGGGGAATTTCACATCATCGTCGGGGTAGAGTCCATGCACACAATATGCGTTATCCCAAAAAATTCTAAAGTCCTTCGCTTTCGGCTTCAAGTTCGCGAAGCGTTTTACCGTTTCATTGCTAAACACGATACCCGTCGGGTTCGAATACATCGGAACGCACCAAATACCCTTTATCGAATCGTCGTTCGAAACAAGGCTTTCAACAACGTCCATATCGGGACCGTCCTCGTTCATCGGAACGGAGACAAGCTCGAATCCGAAATGCTCAGTTATCGCAAAATGGCGGTCATATCCGGGTACGGGACAAAGAAATTTTCTGTTCTTCACGTTGAACCAAGGTGTTTCACTCATTATTCCCTCGATCATGCCGTGAGAAACGAGCGAGAACATAAGCGAAAGACTACTGTTATCGCTGACAAGTACGTTTTCGCTTCTCGTCCCCATCATATCGGCGAGGAGACGTTTCGCTTCGGGGATACCGTCAAGTCCACCATAGTTACGGCAATCAACACCGTTTTCGGAATCCATCACGGAGCGCGAGTTGATAACGTTCAACATCGGCATCGAAAGGTCGAGCTGTTCCTTCGAGGGCTTTCCTCTTGAAAGGTCGAGCTTCAAGCCTTTTTCTTTTATCGCATTCATTTCTTCATTATATTTATTAAGCTCAATTTTGAGCGCTTCTTTCGTCATATCAAGATACTGCATTGGTCTTTTCTCCAAGTGGTGAATTTTTTCAAAAAAAGCTATTTACTTTTTCGTACTGCTACAGTATAATACAAGCAAGGCGATATGTAAAATATATATTTATTATCGTTGCTATATGATTTTGATATAGGTGTGTGAGGGTGCATTATGTTTATAAGCTATGATTATTACCGAATATTCTATTACGTTGCGAAATACGGAAGCTTCAGCCAAGCGGCAAACGTGTTACTCGGAAGCCAACCGAACATCACACGCGCGATCAAAAACCTCGAGAACGAGCTTGGGTGCGTTCTGTTCGTTCGAACTAACAAGGGTGTTTCATTGACGCCCGAGGGGGAGCGGCTTTTCGAACATATTTCATTGGCATACGACCATATTCACAGTGCCGAGGAGGAGCTCACAGCGGGCAAAGGGCTTGAAAGCGGAACTGTTACAGTTGGCGCGAGTGAAACCGCGCTGCACGGAATAATCATTCCTACCTTGAAGCGGTTTATGAAGTCATATCCCGGAATAAAAATACACATCTCGAACCACTCAACGCCACAAGCTATCTCTGCGCTGAAAAGCGGACTTGTTGACTTTTGTGTTGTAACGACACCGACGGGCGTTTCACGTCCGTTGAAGGAAACGAAGCTGAAGCCTTTTCGTGAGTTGTTCGTTTGCGGCCCAAAATTCCGCCATCTATGCTCTGCCCCGTTTGAGCTTGACAGCATAGCTTCATACCCTTACATTGGGCTTGGTAAAACGACCAAGACGTTTGAGTTTTTCAATACATACTTTTCCGAACGAAACGTCTCGATTTTGCCCGACATGGAGGTTGCAACGACCGACCAGATACTGCCGCTGATAAAGAACGACTTCGGACTTGGTTTTTTGCCCGATATTTTTGCGCGTGAGTTTATTGACAAGGGCGAAATATTCAACGTTCCGCTTCGCGAAGAGATACCTCCGCGGTGGTTCTGTCTTGTCAAGGACAGAGAAAGACCTCTGAGCATCGCCGCCAGAGAACTCGAAAAATATCTTCTTGAAGGAAGCGAGTAATGATACAAAGTTACCATAAACCGTTTTCCCGATGCGCAATTCCTTTACTGTTTTCACACTTGAAATAATTTGTGAAAAAGAATATAATATTTATTATCGGGGTATATAAAAAAGATTTTTGGAGGTAATATTGATGAGAAAAACGAAAATAATCTGCACCATCGGACCGTCGAGTGCGAATGAGGAAACGCTCGAAAAAATGTTTTTGGCAGGGATGAACGTCGCAAGACTAAACTTTTCCCACGGCACACACGATGAGCACAAGGAAAAAATTGAGCTTATCAAAAGAGTTCGTGAACGTCTCGAGCTTCCGATACCGATAATGCTCGATACAAAGGGACCGGAATACAGGATCAAAACGTTCGCCAAGGGTAGCGTTAAAATCGAAACGGGAAGCGAATTTTCTTTCACGACCGAGGACATCGAGGGTGACGAAAAACGTGTTTCCGTCAGCTATGCGGGGCTTATAAATGACATAAACGTTGGCGACAAGATACTCGTCAACAACGGACTCGTTGTTTTCGAAGTAAAAGAAATAACCGACACCGAAGCGATATGCACCACTATTATCGGCGGTACGCTTTCAAATCGCAAGAGTATGTCGTTTCCAAACAAGGTGATGTCGGGGCCTTACCTTTCGGAGCAAGACAAGGCGGATATACTTTTCGGAATAGAAAATGACGTTGATTTTGTTGCGGCATCGTTCGTATCGACGAAATCGGACGTTTTGGCGATACGTGAGCTTCTCGATAAGAACGGCGGAAAAAACATCGAGATAATCGCGAAGATCGAAAACCAAGCGGGCGTTGACAATATCGAAGAAATATGCGAGGCTTGCGAGGGCATTATGATTGCAAGAGGTGACCTTGGCGTTGAGATACCGTTCGTCAAGGTGCCGTCGGTACAAAAGCTTCTTATCAGCAAATGCAGAATGCTCGGAAAACGAGTTATCACAGCAACGGAGATGCTCGAATCGATGATCCAAAACCCGCGTCCCACGAGAGCAGAGATCTCTGACGTTGCAAACGCCGTTTACGACGGCACTTCCGCTGTTATGTTATCGGGCGAGTCTGCGGCGGGCAAATATCCCGTTGAATCGGTCAGCAATATGGCTCAAATTTGCGAATTCACCGAGCAACACATCAGCTATGAAAAGCGATTTACGACCTATGAATTCAGAATAAAGAACACACTCGATGCCATCTCACACGCAACCTGCGCGATGTCTATCGACGTTGGAGCGAAGGCTATCGTCGTTTGCTCCGTTTCGGGGACGACGGCGCGTATGGTAAGCCGATTCCGCAGTCCCGTTGATATCGTCGGTATGACGACGGACAAAAAGGTTTGGAGAAAGCTTTCGCTCAGCTGGGGCGTAAAGCCGATGCTTTCGGAAAAATTCGTGTCTATTGACGTTATGTTCTATAAAGCGATGGAATGCGCGAAGAAGGCACTCGGACTCCAAAGCGGAGACAACGTTGTGCTAACGGCAGGTCCAATAAACGGTCAATCGGGCAACACGAACACCATAAAGGTCGAACAAATAGTTTAATAGAGAAAACGTCGAAGCATATGCTTCGACGTTTCGTATTTTATACTTGCAAAAAATATGGTAATTGTGTATAATATAATATTGTAATAACATAACTAATTTTTGGAGCATATGAAATTGAACAGATACGATGAATTGAGGAATATTTATTCTGTTTTTAACTATAACGGATTCGATATCGCCGACGAAGGCGATTCTTTGAAAATAAAATATGATTTTTCAATCGACGGACTTTGCTCGTTTTCGCCGAGCTTCGTTATCCCGAAGATCAGTTGGGTAGGCGTTGACGAAACGGTAAAAAAACTCGTTTTCTCGCTCGGTCTTGTCGAGCTTATCAGCTATTGGAAAACATGTTGTCCGAAAAAAGTCGTTGTTAAATGCGGGTGTCTTGATGCTGATGCTATCTCGTGGTGGAAGAAGCTTTATTTTAACGGACTCGGCGAATTTTTCTACGTTAATGGGATAGAATGTACACTTGAAGACTTTATGGAGCTTGAATTCACAGGAAGTCATTTCGAACAAACTATTCCAAACACCCGTCTCGGCGGATATCTCGTACCCGTCGGCGGCGGAAAAGACTCAGCGGTCACTCTTGAGCTTTTGAAAAATTTCGACGATGTCGATTGCTGCATCATTAATTCACGCGGCGCGACGGATCAGTGCGTTGAAGCATCAAAGAGGGGATGCCTACACATGAAGCGCACGCTCGACAAAAATATGCTCGAGCTTAACAAAAAAGGTTTTCTCAACGGCCACACACCGTTTTCTGCTATCGTCGCGTTCTCGACAGTACTCCTCGCGTACCTCAACGGAAAAAGATACGTCGCGCTTTCCAACGAATCGAGCGCGAACGAATCAACTGTTCCAAACTCCAAGGTAAACCACCAATATTCGAAAAGCTATGAATTTGAACGTGACTTTTCCGAATATGAGAAAAAATATATTAATAGCGGTGTCTGTTATTTTTCGCTTTTGCGACCGCTCAGCGAATATCAGATAGCGAAATTCTTCGCCGCGCAGAAAAAATATCACCCTATCTTCCGCAGCTGTAACGTCGGAAGCAAGACGGACTCGTGGTGCGGAAAATGTCCGAAATGCCTTTTCGTTGCGCTGATGCTTTCGGCGCACCTAAATGACGATGAGGTAAAAGCGATCTTCGGATGTGATATTTTGAACGACGAAACGCTCGTTCCCGTTCTCGAAAGTCTCGTAGGACTCGTTCCCGAAAAACCGTTTGAATGTGTCGGAAGCAGGAGCGAGGTCAGAGCGAGTATCAGCGAAGCGATCACAAAACGCGAAACGCTCCCCTATCTTCTCGAACACTACAAAAACAAGGTCGGATTCACTGACGAGGGCAACTTCTTCAGCTTCGTCGAAAACGAACACAACGTTCCGCCCCACCTTTTGCCGATAGTTTTGAAAAACTGCTGCTCGTTTTACGGATATATAAAGGGCATCGTCAGAGGAAAGGTGCTTATTCTCGGATACGGTCGCGAGGGCAAGTCCACCGCTTCTCTGTTCGACAAGCTCGGTATCAGCTATACAGTTGCCGACAAATTCGAGGGTGAGGGAGTTGATATATTCGGTGACGGCTACCAAAAAGCGATGGATGATTTCGACATTGTAATGAAAAGCCCGGGTGTCGTTCTTGAATATACCCCAAACGCGGAAATACTCTCGCAAGTCGAGTTGTTTTTACAATATTTCCGCCACAACACGATCGGTATTACAGGCACGAAAGGAAAAAGCACGACGACGAGCCTCATCTATCACGTGCTTCAGGAAAGCGGTGTGAAATCGGTCATCGCGGGAAATATCGGAATTCCGCCGTTTGACGTTGCTGAAAAGGTAGAAAAAAACACGGTCGTTGTTATGGAGCTTTCTTCACACCAACTCGAGTATGCGAAGACTGCGCCGCACACTGCGTTATACCTCAATCTTTACGAGGAGCATCTCGACCACTACGGCACTTTTGAGAAATACAAAGCGGCAAAAGAAAACATATATCGTCTTCAAAAATCGGGTGATCTTCTTTATTGTCACGTTGACCTATATCCGAGATATACGGCGATATGCATCGGCAAGGATGCTGACATCCCCGTTGACGAGCAAGGCTTCAAGTTCGACAAAAAATATTTCACTATCGACTCGACAAAAACGTCGCTCGTCGGCAGTCACAATATACTCAACGTCGCGTTTGCATACGCAGTATGCTCGCGCTACGTCAGCGAGCCGCAATTCTTCGCGGCATTGAAAACTTTCCGTCCGCTACCGCACAGACTTGAATGTCTCGGTGAGGTGGATGGTGTAACCTATTATAACGATTCGATCTCAACCGCCTCCGAAACAGTCATCAGCGCGTTAAACTCGCTTCCGAACACAGCAACCTTACTTCTCGGCGGAATGGACAGAGGCCTTCACTATGACGAGCTCATCGAATTTTTGAGGACGTCAAAAGTTGAAAACATTCTTTTGATGGCAGATACGGGAAAACGCATTTTCGACGCCATCAAGGACGATGAAGCGTTCGTAGGCAGAGCAAGGTTGACACCCACGCTTGAAGAAGCCGTCAAGGTGGCAAAAACCGTTACACCGAAGGGAAAGATATGTCTTCTCTCACCTGCGGCGGCAAGCTACGGAATATTCAAAAATTTCGAGCACAGAGGCGACGAGTTCCGCCGACTCGTGTTTGAAAAATAAATAACAAAACAGGATAATTATGAAATACAGAGTATTAGCATTTGTTTTGTGCATCGTCTCCCTTTTGCTTTGTGCTTGTGAGGAGACGAACACAAGCGATCCGGAGTTATCTGATGGTGTTTCGTCATTCCCCGAGCAAAGCATATCCGAAAGCATCGACGAAAGCAACGCAGATAGCACGGACGAAAGCGACTTCGAGGAATCGACAGACGAAAACTCTCGAGAAGAAACGGTGAAATCGGAGCTTCTCGGCTCGATCGATCTATTTCCAGACGAGGACAGATCGCTCGTTACAACCGAGATCATTGATTACGTTTGTGCGGCGCACGGTGTTTCGGTTCTCGAAAGTATTACCGCTTCGCTAAAAGACGGTTCATACGTTCGCGAGCTTTGGCACGATCTGACGGGCGATACGATACAGGTGTTGCGCGAACGAGTGAACGGAATAACCTCGATAGAACTCGGCAACACAGAAAACGGACTTACTTCACTCGGGTTTGGCGGTGACTTCTCGTTCTCACCCGATTGGAAGATCGAGCCCAAGTATCAAGAACGCAAAAAAGGGCTCGACGGAATTATGGACAGCGAGATAGTCGAGCTAATGAAGGCGTTTGACGTTATGACGCTCAACAACGAGTTTTGTTTCAGCGACAGAGGAACCCCGCTTTCAGGAAAAGCATATACCTTTCGTGCGCCGACCGACAGAACCTTTATCTATCACGATATGGGTGTTGACGTATTGGGGTTAGCGAACAACCACGTTTATGATTATGGGCTTGACGCGTTCTACGACACACTCGACACAGTCGATGCCGCAGGGCTGCAACGTATCGGTGCAGGTCGCGACGTTGACGAAGCAAGAAGACCGCTTTACTATATTATAAACGGCAGAAAGATAGCATATATCGCCGGCTCACGCGCCGAAAAGAATTATATGACTCCTATTGCGACCGAAAACACGGCGGGGATATTCGGCATCTATGACGATGCGATGATGTGCGAGACGATAAAAGAAGCGAAAGCTGTCGCTGATATCGTCATCCTTTTCGTGCATTGGGGTGCGGAAAACGAGACGTACATTGAGGACATCATTAGGAAGCAAGGCAGAAACTACATCGACAGCGGTGCGGACGTTATAATCGGTGCGCACGCGCACAATCTACAGGGTGTTGAGTTCTACAAGGGGAAGCTCATTGCTTACAACATTGGGAACTATCTTTTCAACCACAAGGATCGCGACACTGTATTAATGACGGTCGAGATAGACGACAACGGCGCACTGACGAGCAAGATGCTACCGCTAAAGCAGAAGAACTGCTACCTTTCGATGCTCAGTGAAAAGGAGCAACAACGGGTACGCGACCACATCACGAGCATCTCCGTCAACGGCTACGTTGCATCCGACAACGTCGTCAGGGAGTTCATCATGGTTGATTTTTAACTTTATATTAGGATAAATTTAAAAGACGGCTTTTATGCGTAGTGCCCTTAAGGACACTACGCAGCGATATAAATCCCTTACGGGATTTGCGATATACGCTATCGCGTGCGATATATCTTCGATGCGATATGCCCTGCGGGGCGTGAAGGGGATTTATATCATATCGCAACCGAC
>JAZRTU010000131.1:0-12251 GCA_045652185.1 Eubacteriales bacterium
TTTCGTATTTTTCCCCTGATTTCCTCTTTTTAATACTCTATTGGGGGATTTTTGTGTTTGAAAGATGCTTCTTTTGTATTGGTTATATCAAGATATCCCTCAGCATCATCCTCAAGCTTAGTCAAGATACCTTTGAAAAACTTCATTTTCATATCGGCATCTTCGCAATCACCGATATACACTTCTATCCTGCCATCATACACGAAGCTTATATCAAATCTCGTTTCCAAATATATTGAATCGACCTTTTCGACCAGACCGTATTTTTCCATTGCATTATACAAATTTTCGTAGGCTTCGTAGCTTCCGTTATTAGTAAATCGAAGCTGTTTGCCGACGATGCAATACGATATATCTTTACACGTTAGCTCCACAAGATCTTTCTCGTTGTATGGTGTTGTACTTTTTTCGACAACGAGCAGATCATCGCTCAAAAGAAAATACTCGTTGTGCATTGTTATATAACACTTGGCGCTCTTTTCGACAATATTTATTTTCAACTTTGAGGGCCATGAGCGTTTTATCTCTACTTTGCTCAGATAGGGATATTTTGTTTTAATTTTTTGCTCCGCCTCACTTGCTTTGAAAGAATAGAGGTTTTCGCCATATTCCAATTCTGCGGTTTTTATCAGCTCTTCCTCGCTATATCGCGTTAACCCCGTAAACTCGACGGTCTTCAATTTAAAGAACACGAAGAAGCAAACGGCGAAGAATACTGCACAAATAAGCACTAAAATAAAGAAATAGAAGATATTTCGTTTTAATCGTTTGTTTGCGTTTTTTTTCCGCATTACTTCCATTGAAACGACTTTTCTTTTGTAGCGTGTTGCTTCGCTCATTTTACTTCTCCTTTCTTTAAAACTATTTTTTTATTAATTTCATTATTTCAAGATATATTAATTCATCGGCGTTGGGGGAAGCAAATTTTTTCGCGTTTTCACCGAGTTCTTTCAATCTGTCTTTATTCTCCATTAATTCTTTTACGCATTTCGAAAGCTCTTCCCCGCTCCATTCGTTTTCACGTTTAACCACGGCAGCATTACCGTTTGCAAATACCATAGCATTTTTATACTGATGGTCTTCGGTTACGTTTGGCGATGGAATGAGAAGCGATGCTTTTCCGAGATACGCAAGTTCTGCTAAAGTTATTGCGCCTGCTCTGCCTATCACTATATCGGCGGCAGCCATTTGTGTTTCCATATCGTATATATATTCAACGATTTTGAGGTTTTCGTATTTATCGAGCCCTTTTTCGTTTGCGAGTGCGCTATATTTCTCCCAACCTCTGCTTCCCGTAGCATGAATATGATTGATCCTTGTATTTTTTATAAATCTATCCATCATATCAATTACGTATTCGTTTACGTTTGCAGCGCCAAGCGAACCGCCGCAAGAAAGAATATACGGTGTATCATCTTTCAAGCCAAGTTCTACTCTTGCTTGGGCTCTTGTTTTTTTGAATTTATCTGTTTTTATCGGATTGCCGGTAAATACAAGTTTATCCTTCGCTTTTTCGCCGAAAAACCGACGGCTGTCTTCAAACGAGATACAAACCTTATCGACACACTTCGATAGCATATTCGTTGTTACGCCCGGATATGCGTTTTGCTCGTGAATAAGGGTTGGTATTCCGAGCATGGATGCCGCTTTCAACGCAGACCAGCTAACGTATCCACCCGTACCTATTACCGCATCGGGTTTAAATTCTTTTATTATTTTTTTCGCCGCTCCTATTGATGTTATCGCTTTAAAGATCGCATCGATATTTTTGAGTGATAACGATCGGTTGAAGCCTTTTACTTTTACAAATTTTATATTATATCCCTCTTTCGGAACGAGTTTTTTCTCCATTCCGTAGGGCGCTCCGATGAAAAGAAATTCCGCATCGGGGTGATGACTTTTAATTTTGTTTGCTATTGCGAGTGCGGGGTTAATATGACCACCCGTACCGCCGCCGCTTATTACAAATCTCATAACATTCTCCCGAGATATTTATATTGTACTATTTTTTACTTGAATAGGAATAACGCGAGATAGATAAGATAATTCCGATTTCGACAAGCTGCACTATAAGAGAAGATCCGCCGTAGCTCATAAACGGAAGTGTTATACCCGTACTCGGTAAAGTATTGGTTACAACTGCTATATTCAATACAACGTGGAGCATTGTTTTTGAAATCAAGCCGAGAACAACGAGCGAACCGAATCGGTCTTTACTGTTTCTCGCGATTATATAGCCACGCCAAGCAAACAACATATAGCACATTATTATCAATATTGCTCCGAAGAGTCCGAGTTCTTCACATATTACTGCAAAGATATAGTCATTTTGAGGTTCGGGTAAAAAAGAGTGTTTTTGATTGCTTTTCCCAAGTCCAAGTCCCCAAAATCCACCTGATGCTATTGCAAGGAGCGATTGGGCGGGTTGCCAGCCTTTTCCACTGAGGAACTGAAAAGGATCCTTCCACACGTTAAGTCTTGTTTGAACGTGCGACCAAAAATTTGCTACGACTGCGACGCCTACTGCACCCGTTCCGAGGATTCCCCCGAGTAATACGGGATGGGTTCCGCCGACAAACATCATTATAAACAATATTCCGCAACAGATCAATGTTCCCGACAAGTGTTTTTGGGCAAGCATTGCCATCAACATTGGAATGCCTATTCCTATAAATGGCAAAAATCCTTTTTTGAATGTACGCATTTCACCTTGGTGGTCAGAAATATACTTTGCGCATACCAAAATAACGCCGAGCTTTAACAATTCTGACGGTTGGAATTGGAACAAATATATATCGATCCAACGATATGCACCGTTGACCTTTACGCCAAGTCCCGGAATAAATATTGCAAAATTCAGAAATATCGTTCCTGCATAAAACAGCCAAGAAAACTTTTTTATCAATCGTGTATCAGCATAATATGACGTTATCATCATTGCGATAACACCCAAGATCAAAAACTCTATTTGCTTTTTAGCGAAATAATAGCTGTCATCGTATCTTTGCTGTGCATATGCGTAGCTCGCGGAAAACACCATTACGGAACCGATACAAAGTAGAATTATAACAATTATCAAGAACGGGCGATCCACCTGACCAAATATACGAATAAGATTGGAAGTAGTCAATTTTTCACGCTTTTTCGGGTTACCCGAACGCAAGCGAACGTGTTCTTCTTTTCTTACTTCTTTTACTTTTGCCATACAGACCTCCCCTTTCTTTGTTATTTTTTAGAGTGTTATCAAAGCGTAGGAGGCAGCGCACAAAATCGCGGTTACGAACGAGAACACTCCTACTATTTTGACCTCCGACCAACCACATTTTTCAAAATGGTGGTGGACAGGTGCCATTTTAAACAAGCGTTTGCCTGTCTTTTTAAAATATAGAACCTGAAGCACTACTGAAATTGCTTCAAATATATGTACAAATCCCATTATCGGGAGAACGAGCGGACAGTCGAACGCAAAGCAAAGAGAAACTACCAAACCGCCCAAGAAAAGCGAGCCTGTATCACCCATAAATACTTTTGCGGGATGGAAATTGAAAACGAGAAATCCGAAAATTCCGCCGATTGCCGAAGAGGAAAGAACGGACAATACCAATTCATCACTTTTAATTCCCATTATCAAGAAAAGAACCATTATAACGAGGTTGACTGATCCTGCAAGTCCATCAATACCGTCTGTGAAGTTAGCACCGTTTATAAAGAAAACTATTCCCAAAAGATAGAGAATATATGTAAAGACTCCGAGGTCTATTTTCGTTCCTGCTATTGGAAGAGTTATCTCACTCGTGAGGTTACCAAAATAACTCATAGCGCAGAGGAAAGCTGCTGTTAATACCAATTGAAGCAACATTTTTTCGAGGACGCTGAGTCCTTTATTGCGTTTTTTGAAGAGCTTTACATAGTCATCAACAAAACCGATAAGACCGTTACAAAGTGCAAACAGAACCAAGATCATCAATCTTACGCCCTCGTTTTTCATTTCAGTTATACACATTATTACGCAAGCTACTATTATGCCGATCATAAAGAAGAGTCCGCCCATCGTTGGGGTCCCTTCTTTACTTTTATGCCAATTCGGTCCTATTTCAAGTATTTTTTGTCCAAGCTTTGCTTTTTTTAATATTGGAATAAAGATCTTCAACAGCACTGCTGTTATTACGAAGGATATTACTGCGGAAGCTATCATTTCCATACTTCTCGACCATCCTTATTTTTTATTTTTTCAAATTCAGATTTTCAATTACGTTTATAAATTTTAATCCATTACTTGCTTTAAATAGCACGGTATCGCCGCTTTGAAGCAATTCTTTTATTTTTTCCACAAATGCTTCACGTTCGTTTTTCTCGAAGGAGAAGCCTCCGCCAAAACCGTCGCAAAGGAATCGAGAATAGTCTCCGAATGCTATCAATATATCGATATGCGAATCTTTTGCTGCTTTTCCGACCTCACGGTGATAATAATCGGAATTTTCACCGAGTTCCAACATATCGCCGAGTACCGCTATTTTTCTGCTTTGGCAATTTGACAAAACTTCGAGCGAGGCTTTCATTGACTCCGGGGAAGCATTATAGCAATCGCTTATTACGGTTATGCCGTTTTTTTCATAGATATTCAGGCGGTTGCCTTCATTTTGGAAGTTCTCGAGACCTTTTGCTATTGAATCAAGATCAAGCTGCATAACAGAGCCGACTCCAAATGCCGCAAGGCTATTCAACACGTTATGACGCCCGAGAGTGTTGATCTTTACGTCGTATGATTTTTCGCCGACCTTTGCGGTGAAATAAGTCGCGCCGTTTTTCACATTTACATTTTCGGCTATTATATCACAAGACGTATTTTCTATTCCATAATATAATATTGAAGGATCTTTTTCTTTTTGCGACCACAAGAGAGGATCGTCGCCATTCATTATTATTCTTCCGCCTGATTTCATAAACTTCGCGATCATCATTTTTTCGCGTAAGATATTCTCTTTAGAGCCAAGCTGACCGATATGGGATGTTCCGATATTGGTTATTACACACAAATTCGGTCTTACCGCTTTTGAAAGACGTTCCATTTCTCCTTCGAAGCTCATTCCAAGCTCACTAACCAATATTTTCGTTCCTTCGGGTACCTCTGTTACAGTTATCGGAGCGCTTATTTGACTATTGCGATTTCCTCTTGTTTTATAGATCTTATAATCGCCAAGCGCTGCGGCGATCATTTCTTTTGTCGTTGTTTTTCCGACGCTGCCTGTTATCGCAACGCAAAAGACTTCCTTCATCAGATCTGTTCTGATTGCCTCGCTGATCTTCGCCAATGCTTTCGTTACGTCATCGACGATCACGCATCCTGCTTTAACGTAGCGCATATCCTCGATAAGTGCGCTACAGCTTTCGTTTTTCAAAACGTCCGAAACGAAGGTATGTGCATCAACGTTTGATCCTTTTATTACTGCAAACATTGTATTATTTTCGCTTATCTCACGAGTGTCGGAAACGATCTTTGTGACTTCTCTGTCAGAGCCGAACATTATTCCGTCTGTGATCTTAGCAATTTCTGATAACATTAATCTCATTTGTTTCTCCGAGTGAGCTCACTCTTTCATTAGTCGCTACCGCCTATATAATAGAATTCTACGGTAATCATTGTACCTGCTTCTACCATTGTTCCCGGTTCGACTGATTGGGTTTTTACTTTAAATTCATTGTGGTTATCCGAGGTCCAGCCCGTTACCTTGATGTTGAGCTCTTGACGAGCGAGTTTATCCATTGCTTCATTTATTGAGCAATCGGTCAAATCGGGGACTTTACTTGTCTTCGGACGTACCAATTCGGGATCTGTCACCAAAACTACGAGTCCATCTTCTGTTAGCATTGACTCTGCTTTTGGTATTTGGTTATATACTATATCACCATTACCGAGGATTATGCAGTCTATTCCGCGTTTCTCAAGGTTTTCTTTTACATTTTCTGCATAGCTTCCGCGATAGTTTCCGATTTTTATCGTATTATACTTACTTGCTGTTTCAAATTGTTTTTCATATCCCATATAGGGGAGCACTTCAGAAAGCACTTTTGATACATACGGTGCAGCAACTGTACCGCCATAGTATTCTTCGCCTGTCGGTTCATCGACCAAAAACAGCACCGACACTCCCGGAGCTTCCGTTGGAGCATATGCGATACACGAGCTGATATATGGGCGGAAACCGTCTTCATAGAAAACGTCTCGCTTTTGGCTCGTTCCTGTTTTTGCGGAAATTTTATATCCATCAACACAAACGTTTCTCGTTGAACCGCTCAATGTTCCGTCATAGAGGATATTGAGAAGTGTTTCGGAAACCTTTGAGGAGATGACTTGACGCACTGCCGAGTAATCGAAGCTTTTTACCAAGCTTTTATTTTCATCAACGACGCTGGAGACAAAATGCGGTGTTACAAGGTTGCCGCCGTTTGCTATCGTACTGAGTCCTCTTATATGAGAGAGAGGGGTTATTTTAAACGTTTGACCGAATGAATATACCGCCAAAGAGACGGGGAGAAGCGTTTCTTGATAGATCGAGCTTCCTTGTCCTCCGATGTCTGCGCCCGTACTTCCCGTATATCCGAAATCGGCGAAATATTTCATAAACAGTTTTGAGCCAATTTTTTGGTTAAGCTGAACGAAGGCGGGGTTACAAGACGTTTGCAACGCTTGTGCCATTGATTGTGTACCGTGGCCTACCGCTGAGTGACAATGGATCTTATAATCATATACTTCCATCGTTTTACAAACATACTGGTCGTTTACAGTCGTTACACCTTCTTCGAGCCCTATTGCTGTTGTTAGCACTTTAAACGTTGAGCCCGGTTCATAGGTATCGGACACGGCGGTGTTACGCCACATTTCGTTTAAAAGCTTATATTTATACGCCGTTATTTCCGACGCTGTACCTGTGAACGAATTGAAAAGTTCGAGGCTTCTTTCATCCATTTTATATGGATCGTTCAGGTCGAACGTTGGATACATTGCGCAAGCGAGCATTTCACCCGTTGTCGGATCCATTACCAAACATGTTACACGATGGTTTGGTTTATATTCGTCGTAGGCTTCTTTACAATATTTTTCCGCAACACTTTGGATATATGCATCTATAGTTAAAACTATATTGCTTCCGTCGATCGCATCTACATAGCTTTCATATTTATAGGGAAGCTCGTTACCCATTCCGTCTTTACCGATAACGACTCTTCCGTCGATGCCGGTCAAGATATCATCATAATAAGCTTCGATCCCCATCGCGCCTTTACCGTCGGAGTTGGTAAAGCCTATGAGGTGAGATGCGAGAGAGCCATATTTATAATATCTCATCGTCGCCTCTCTCAAGTGGACACATTGGGAGAGGTTATTTGCTAAAATAAATGTACGGACCTTATCGGCTGTATCTGTATCAAGATTTTTCTTTATTACTTGATATTGGCTGTTTGTTTTTTGAGCTTTTGCAAATATTTCGTCATACGGGATATCCAATATCTCGGAAAGTCCGTCGCAGATCGTTCTTAAAAGTGCGGGGTTTTTCAATTGATCGATATGATAGGGAGAAATAAAACACGTTTCAACGGTTATATTCTCAGCGAGAACATTCATATTTCTATCGTATATCGTTCCTCTTTTTGCGCTTATAGTATATTCACTTGTATATTGATGCAATGCACGTTGACGATAATTGTTTTCGTCTATCAACATTAAAAAGACAAGTCTTATTATTAAAAAGGCAAGGCAAATGATTGAAGCAATCATTGTTACCTTGCCCCTTGATACTATTGATCTTTTTGTCGTTGCATCTTTTCTTTTCAGCTCACCTTTTTTGACAGGTACAAGTTTACTCAATTTATGTTCATTCCTTAACTAATTGTTTCTTTTACATTAATATTATTATGATGCAATAAAAATTCACACTTCTTTATTCTTTAAACAGACTTTTTAAAAGTTCGCCAAAGCTCGAGAGGATACCAACTCCCGTTTCTTCGTCTTGGTATTGGATAATTTCGGTTTTATCGTCGTTTGTCAAATCAACGTATTCGCGATCCAATTCGCTTGACGGAACCATATCAAGCTCTTCAACGGCTATTCTATCGATATCGGCTTTTTCATATCTCATATTGAGTTGGTTTCTCAATTTCGTTTCTTCTTTTTGGAGAACTGCGATCTCAGTGCGCATATTTGCTATTTCTTTTTCCATTGACGAAATCTCGGCGTGGTTTATCATCGTATAGAGCACGAGGACTGTTATCATCAATGCGGTGAAAACTACTGCCGTCGGGAACGGTGTTTTTTCTTTTTGACGGATAGTATCGATCTTCACGGTGCGCGAAGCATGCATTCCGCGGACGTCACGTCTCGAAACACTTTTTATTTTTGTTCCATTAGAGGCAGAGACGGAGGTTTGATTTTTTCTTTTTACTTGTACGTCCTTTTCGCTCATTTTTGATCCTTTCCGCCATTTCGGCAATTATAGTTCGTTTATTTTCTCTATTACTCTTAATTTAGCACTATGCGAGCGACTGTTTTCTTCGCATTCCTTTTCGCTCGGGAGGATCGGCTTTTTCGTCATTACTTTTACCGATGGTTTTTTTCCGCACACACATATCGGAAAATCCTTCGGGCAGGTGCATCCCTTTTCAAGCGAGGCGAAGGTTTGCTTCACAATTCTATCCTCGAGAGAATGGAAGCTTATTACAGAAAGGCGTCCGCCTATTTTCAAGGAATTCACTATTGCTTTCAGCGTTGGTTCGATGATCTTCAATTCATCATTGACCTCTATTCGAATCGCTTGAAACGTTCTTTTTGCGGGGTGGCCGTTATTATCCTTCGGGAGTGTTTGTTTCACGAGTTCGGCAAGCTGACTCGTTGTTTCTATCGGGTGTGTCGCTCTTTTTTCACAAATCGCTCTTGCGATCTTTCTCGAAAAGCGTTCTTCACCATATCGGAAGATGACGTCGGCGAGTTGTTCCTCGGTGTACGTGTTCACGACCTCTTTCGCATCGAGCGATTGTGTCCTATCCATTCTCATATCCAAGGGTGCATCGTTGATATAGGAGAAACCACGTTCACTGTTATCGAGCTGGTAGGACGATACACCGAGGTCAATTACGGCGCCGTCGATCTTTGTTTCAGCGAGGATCGAAGCTATCTCGCTAAAATTCGAATGTACTAATTTCAGGTTTTCAACACCATTAAATTTCTTTCTTCCGTTTTCAAGCGCGTCCAGGTCACGATCTATTCCGATCACCATGCCGCTACCGTCGAGTTTTTCGAGGATACGCGAGGTATGGCCTCCTCCTCCAAAAGTACAATCGACGTATATTCCATTTTCTTTTATATTGAGCATATCCGTTGCCTCACTGAGCAAGACGGAATAATGAATAAATTCCATAATTACAATCCAAGTTTGAGCATTGCCGCGGTTATCTTTTCGTCGGTCATGCTTTCAAGTTGTTTATCCCACGCGGATGCACTCCATATTTCCGCGCGATTATCGGCGCCTATTACAACGGCATCTTTATCGATGAAGGCGTGGTCACGATACGTTTGCGGAAGCAGGATTCTTCCTTGACCGTCGCAGGAGATAGTTTTAGCGCTCGACAAGAAGAAACGTTTTATATCACGCGCTTCCGTTTCGGGCAATTTACTGAGTTTTTCAACAAACAAACCCCATTCGACTTTTGAATATAGCCACAAGGTTTTATCTATTCCTTTACACAAAACGAAGGCTTCACCGAGCTCATCCCTGAACGCCGGAGGAACAGAGACACGTCCCTTTGCATCGACGTTATATCTATACTCGCCCAACAACATTTCGACGTTTCTCCTTCCTTTTTGATATCGAATTTGGGTTTATTTGGAAAAAACATGGGATAGTTTGACATTTTTTTGCATTCTTCCCCACCTATGAAGTTATTATATATCACTGCTCCCCAAAAATCAAGAGGGTTTTCAATATATTTTCAACTTTTTTAAAAATTTTCACAGCATTATGTAAACCAACAAATATCAAAAAACGAGTTGCGAGAAGAAAAATTGAGATATCAGCAAAAAGCATTATGTAAACAAACAGGTGTTCGTGATTTGGTATTTTTTCCCATTTCCGTCTTTTGAGAAATTTTGAGTTAAAAGGATATTAATTGAGATGAAAATGGGGTTAATATGATATCGACAAATATCAAAATACATTGTATAATGCAGTCAAATTGTTTGTCCCCTTTTAAAGATTTTGAGCACTATATGAATGGAGGTGGAAGTAATGGACAATGTTATTTTGGATGTTGAAGCGGCGATAAGGTTATTTTCAACGGAATATTTAGGAAAAATCTTTTATTTCTGTTTAAAGAAGCTCGGAAATGAATTTGAGGCAGAAGAGCTTTCGCAGGATATTGCTCTCAACGTTATTTCGTCGCTTCGACGTTCGGGGGTGCCTTCTGATCTTTCAGCGTGGGTATGGAAGATAGCGCGCAATCGATACGCACGTTTTATTGACGCTAAGGTCAAAGATCGCGAGGCGACACTCTACGATGACATTGGAGAACTTGAAATAGACGGATATGAAGATGACACACTTGAGAAGATGATCCGCAAGGATGAGCTTTTCTTGCTTCGGCGTGAGCTTGCGTTTATCGGCGCTGATTATCGAAACATTATTGTCGAGCACTATTTCGAGAACCGTTCCATTCGTGAGATATCGGCTATGCTCTCACTATCCGAGGACGCGGTGAAGAAAAGGCTTCAACGCGCAAGAAAAACTTTGAAAGAAGGTATGACAATGGCAAGAGAATTTGGAAAAAGAAGCTACAATCCTGAGCAGGTAAGCTTCGTTATGAATGGGCAAGACGGTGACAAGGGACAGCCTTGGTCGATCATCACACATTTACTTTACAAAAACATATTTCTCGAAACATATGAAAACCCGCAGACCGCACAGGAGCTATCACTTGAGCTTGGGATCGCACTTCCGTATTTGGAGGATGAACTCGAATTTTTGGTCAGAGAGACGCTTTTGAAAAAGGACGGCAACAAATACGAGACAAACTTCCCTATCGTCAGTCGGGAGGAGCAGATCAAAAATCACGAATCGGCGATTTCCGTTACTTGCGAGCTTACCGAAAAGCTTTGCGCCTTAGTTGATCTGTATATCAACGAAGACGGGGCAAAGGTAGATCACTCTTTCGTTGGAATTGACAACGCGAAGTGGGTGCTTTTGACAAAAGCTTTTGATTGGGCTGAAGAGGACAGCAATGAGGCAGAAGCTATTCCTTACCCCGACTGTTATTCCGAGCGTCCCGACAACGGAAGATGGGAACTTACGGGGTTTGAGGACGCTGATTTTGACGAACCGTATTTTGTCGGTCAGCACGGTGCACATGCACATGACAACAATGAAATTAAGATCGACATTGATTATGGTCAATACAAGTATTACGTTGGCAATCATCAAGCAAAAACACCTGTACATTTGAGCTACAAGGAAAGCGAAACATTATGGTTCGTTTGCAGAGGTAAGGGTGAGGCTTGCGAAAAAGCGTATATTGATGCGCTGTTAAAATACGGCTATTTAAAAAAGGTTGACGATGAGATCAAGCCGAATTTGGTCATTTTCGATCGCAACGCACAACCGAGGTGTTCAAAAGAAGTGGGAGATGAGCTTTCAAAATTGTACAAGGAAGCTATTGAGCTTATCAAAAAAGCACCTTCGATCTCACGCGGTTACGTTATTGACAAGGCGATCGAAAACGGTTGGCTCGTTTACAGCGACGATATGATGCCGACGGTGGGTGCGTTTATTTACAAATAATGATCAGCTTTAGTCAACGCTATAATAACGCAAAAGAGTCGGGAGAAATTCCGACTCTTTTATTGATATATGGGTGGAGATATGCTATAATTATCGAAAATATGATGGTGGGTGTATTTATGGATTATCAGGATATAAATTCGAAAACTATTGACAGATGGTGCGACGAGGGTTGGATATGGGGACAGCCTATTTCACACGAGCAATACGTTGATGCGCTCAACGGAAGATGGGAGATCGTTTTGACTCCGACGAAGGCTGTGCCGCGTGAATGGTTCGGTGAGCTTCGCGGAAAGAGGCTTTTCGGGCTTGCATCGGGTGGCGGACAACAGATACCGATATTCTCGGCGCTTGGTGCCGAATGCACCGTGCTTGACTACTCGGAAAGGCAATGCGAGAGCGAGCGGATGGTTGCGAGACGTGAGGGGT
>JAZRTU010000132.1:0-1776 GCA_045652185.1 Eubacteriales bacterium
AATACGACCACGAGCTGATAGATGTGTTTGAAAATAAACGCATCCCGTACGTTGTCGCCTATAATAAATCAGACCTCAAAAAATCGGATGATAAAAGACCAAACACAATAAACGTCAGCGCCAGAACGGGCGAAAATATCAACGAGCTTAAAGAACTCATCGCTTCACTCGTGAAGACCGAGGAAGATAAAAAAACGATCCTCGGAGATATAGTGAAAAAAGGCGATAGAGTAGTGCTCGTAACGCCTATCGACATCTCCGCACCGAAGGGAAGACTTATCCTCCCTCAAGTACAAACGCTTCGTGAATTGCTCGATATCGGCGCAATAACGACAGTCACCCAAATCGATGAGTTGCAGTCTGCACTGGAGTTAATGAAGCCAAACCTCGTAATAACCGATTCCCAAGCCTTCGGAAAAGTGTCAAAAATAGTTCCGAATGATATACTCCTGACGTCGTTTTCAATATTGTTTGCAAGATATAAAGGCGACCTCGAGGAAACGGTAAAAGGCGTAACAAGCCTCAAAACACTAAAAGACGGCGATACCATATTAATCAGCGAGGGATGTACCCACCACCGCCAATGCGGTGATATCGGAACGGTAAAGCTCCCGAAATGGATAGAGGAATTTTGCGGCAAGAAGCTGAATTTTCGCTTCACCTCTGGAACGGAGTTCCCCGAATCGCTTGAGGGCATAAGTCTTGTCGTCCATTGTGGTGCGTGTATGCTCAACAAACGCGAAATGCAATACAGAACACGCCATACAGTAGATAGCGGTGTCCCGATAACGAATTACGGAATAACGATAGCATATACCCACGGTATCCTTGAGCGTAGCCTCGAGGTGTTCCCGAATATAAAAAAATATCTAACCGAATAGGATGAATAATATGAAAACAGTAGTGTTGGGAAAAACATGTATAACCTCCCCGAAAAATGCGTTTGGCGCATTACCTATCCAGCGTATAAGCCATCAAGAAGCCGCAAAGCTTCTCCAAAAAGCATATGAAAACGGAATAACCTTTTTCGATACTGCAAGAATGTATACCGATAGCGAGGAAAAAATGGGACTCGCTCTCTCGGACGTTCGAAAAAATATAACGATAGCAACTAAAACGGGCGCAACCACAACGGAAGGCTTTTGGAGAGACCTCGAAACGAGCTTGAAAATGTTGAAGACTGACTTCGTCGATATCTATCAGTTCCATAATATCGCATTTTGCCCTCGTCCCAATGATGGAACAGGACTCTATGAAGCGATGGAAAGCGCGAAAGATCAGGGAATGATAAAGCATATCGGAATAACTAACCACCGCCCGAATGTAGCGCTTGAGGCTGTAGAAAGCGGACTCTATGAAACGCTCCAGTTCCCGTTTTGCTATCTTGCAACGGAAACCGATATCAACCTTGTTAATAAATGTAAGGAATATAACGTTGGTTTTATAGCAATGAAAGGCCTCTCGGGCGGATTAATAACGAATTCCGCCGCAGCATACGCTTGGATGGAAAAGTTCGATAACGTCCTTCCGATTTGGGGCGTACAACGTGAATGGGAGCTTGATGAATTCCTCGGCTATATGGATAAAGAAAGCGTAATGACCGAAGAACTTGAAAAGGTAATCGAAAAGGATAGACGTGAGCTTCTCGGAAACTTTTGTCGTGCTTGCGGTTATTGTATGCCGTGTCCGCAGGGAATCGAGATAAACAACTGCGCGAGAATGTCACAGCTAATCAGACGCAGTCCATCAGAACAATGGCTCACCAAGTCGGAGGGC
>JAZRTU010000133.1:0-36681 GCA_045652185.1 Eubacteriales bacterium
TGATGTTGATTTAAAATGATACTGCCGCAAGGGTAGCTATATTTTCTTGTTCAAAATCTAACTGTCCCATCGGTCCGTACCTCGCTTTCTTATTCTGTTTTCAGTATATAGTATATACGTATGTTTGTCAAGTGCTTTTGAATATCTCATTAATAAGAAGTGATTTTCAAAAATACTTGATTTTTTTCTATAAATGTGCTATTATTAATCTGTATGTTTATCGATAATGGGAGAAGTGTATGTTCGGCTATATCCGTCCCGTTCCTTCGGAGCTGAAGGTGAAGGAGCATTCGCTCTATAAAGCTATATATTGCGGCCTTTGTAAGACGGGCGGAAAACGCGTTTCGAGATTGACGAGGTTTTTGCTAAACTACGATTTCGTGCTGTTTTGTGCGCTTCGTTCGCTCATTCTCGGCGAGGAGCTGAAGACAGAATCCGGCAGGTGCCCCTATTCGCCGCTAACGAAAAAGCCGATGGTCGCCGAGAGCGAAAGCCTGACCTATACCGCCGCCGTGTTCGCGGTGTTCACCTATTATAAATGCATCGACGATAAAACCGATAAAAAGGGAATTTCGCGAATTCCATACGTATTGTTGACACCTGCCGCAAAGCGTATGAAGAGAAAAGCCGAGAAGCGTTACGACGGTATTTCCGAAAAGCTTGAAAAACCTTTTCAAAGACTTGCCGAGCTTGAAAAGCAGGGCGAGACGAGAGTTGATGCTGTCGCCGATTGCTTCGGCGAGATGCTCGGGATTTCCGCATCGTTCGGACTTGATGGCGCGAATGAACGGATCGCGTATAACTGCGCGTACCATATCGGACGGTATATCTATATCGCCGATGCGATAGACGATGTCGAAAACGACGAAAAACAAAAAAACTATAACCCGATATTATGCGAGTGCGGTGATTTGACTCTCGCGAAAAAGAATATCGAAAAATATATAGATACGCTACGAGATAGTATGGAAGCGTTCCTTTGCGGACTCAACCTCATCGAGCTTGAATGCGAGACGGCGAAAATGCTTTTCTCGATACTACAAAACTCGGCAACACTCGGCGCGGAATCGGTCTGTTTGCGATTGACGAAAAAGCATTCGGACGAATGAAAGGAAACAAGAATGACAGATCCCTATAAGGTTTTGGGTGTGTCGGAGAATGCCACCGACGAGGAGATAAAAAAAGCATATCGTGAGCTTGCGAAAAAGTATCACCCCGATGCTTATATGAACAACCCGTTAAAAGACCTTGCCCAAGAAAAAATGAAGCAAATAAACGAAGCGTATGATGAGATACGCCGTTCCCGTCAAAACGGCGGCGGCAACAGCAGCCAGACGTCATCGTCCGGCGGCGGTTATTCGTATACGGTGAAAACTGACTTTGAACGCGTTCGTCTTTTGATAAATTCGGGCAGACGTACCGAAGCGGGAATAGTTCTCGACAACGTTCCGGAGGAAAAAAGAAATGCGGAATGGTATTTTCTCAAAGGCTGTGTTTATTATCAGGGCGGCTGGATGATGGAGGCGAGAAAATATTTCGAAAAGGCAGTCTCTCTCGAGCCGCAAAACCTCGAGTTCAGACAAGCACTTGAAAATCTTGAGTCGAGAGGAAATTATACTTCTGTTAATGCGAGTTATGATTGCAGCGTTTGTAAGTTTTGCGCCGGCTTGATGTGTTGCCAATGCTTTATGGAATGTTGCGACGGATGTAGATAATTTTGTGAGGACATTTTGATGAATGACGATATAAAGCAGCTCCCCAAGGACTATCACAAGAAAAGACGTTCTCCAAACAGAATGCCGCTTATGGCGCTTTTGAGTGGACTTATATTAATAGCGATCTTGTTTTCGGTGATAGTTATCGGAAACGAAAGCGGCGAAACTGTCTCAAGTGACGGCTCTGTCTTGTCGCAGGTCGAAACATCGCCCTCCGATTATTCCTCTCCCGATGATTCGTCAAAAGAGCAAAACGACAGCTTGGCGACGAGCGATATCGATTCGAGCATCAACGATGAAAGCGACGAGTCTGAGGATGTTTCGTTGGAAAGCAGTAGCGAGCCGAGCAAGGAGCAAAGTAAAGATCAAAGTAAAGAGGATGAGTCGTTCTATTACGATGAATCGTACGTTATCCCCGATGAAAGCAAGGGACAAGATTTTGAGAACGTATATAACTTCTCACTTTCGGCTGAATATGCGATCGTGTATGATTTGAAAAGCGGCGAGGTGCTCTATGCGAAAAACGCATCCGACAGAGCTTATCCCGCAAGTATAACAAAGTTGATGACTTCAATAATTGCGCTCAAGTATTGCGACCCGAGTGATGTGTTCACTGCGGGCGAAGAGCTTGGATTTGTTGCAAAGGGAAGCAGTCTTGCATTTATATATAAAGGTCATAAGCTTAAATTGAGTATGCTCATCGATGCGATGATGTTGCCTTCGGGTAACGATGCGGCGTATGTCGTTGCGGCAAATGTCGGTCGTGTTATCGCGGGAGATAAAAGCCTCAGCGCCGCGGAATCGGTCAGCGTGTTTGTCGATGAGATGAACAAGGAGGCAAAGCGACTCGGTTGTAAGGGTACACATTTCGCTAACCCCGACGGCTTCCACGATGATCGCCATTTCACAACGGCATACGATTTAGCGATCATTTCCGAAGAGGCGCTTACATATGAGGTCATTAATAAGTCAGTAAAAAAAGAAAAAGTTGAAGCTGTCTATGAAAGCGGACAAATGATGACTTGGATCAATTCCAATTACCTCATCAGATACCACTCACTTTCAACGGAAGACAGGAAAAAATGGTATAGCGAATATGCCACGGGGCTCAAAACGGGTACGACGAGTCAGGCGGGCTCGTGTATGGTAGCATCCGCAAAAAAGGGAGACCGCGAGATCGTTGCGGTACTTTTGAAGTGCAAGGATGGAATGGGCAGATACGAGGATGCGCTAAAGATCATCAACACTATATTTTAAACATCGAAGGGAAGTTTCGTAAAATGGTTAAAAGCATGACCGGATACGGTAGATATAAAGAACTTATCGGAGGAAAGGATATCACCGTTGAGATCCGCTCCGTAAATAGCAGATATCTTGATACCAATATAAAATTGGCGCGTCTTTACGGACCGCTTGAAGAAAAACTGAAAAGAATGATCAGCAAATACGTTTCTCGCGCAAAGGTCGATCTCTATGTCGGCGTAGATAATATCGAGGGCGAGAAAATAGAGCTATCCTTGAACCGTGAGTATCTCGAAGGCTTTTTGGGCGCGTTGAACACCGTTAAAAACGACTATAATGTTGTCGGTGACGTCGATATCTCAACAGTAGCATCGAAAAACGAGGTGTTTATCCAACGCCGCCTTGAAGACGATATGAACGAGCTTTGGTGCGCAGTTGAAGCGGTTGCAACGAAAGCGTTTGAGCTTTATGACGATATGAGAAAAAGAGAGGGAGAGGCGCTTGTTGCCGATCTGCTTTCGAGAATAGCTACGATCGATTCTATCAGAGCGAAGATAAACGAGCGTGTGCCGAAGGTCGTTTCCGAATATAACGAAAAATTGAGAAAACGTATCGAGGAGCTTCTTGGCGACGTAAAGGTTGACGAGCAACGTCTTTTGACAGAGTGCGCAGTGTTCGCTGATAAGGCGGATGTGACCGAGGAGCTAACGAGACTTTCGAGCCATATCGATCAATTTAAAAAGATACTCTCCGAGGAGGAGCAGGTCGGAAGAAAACTCGATTTTCTCGTGCAAGAGATAAATCGCGAGGTAAACACCTGCGGAAGCAAAGCGAACGACAACGATATCGCAAAGCTCGTTATTGAGGCTAAATGTGAGATCGAAAAAATACGCGAGCAAATACAAAACCTCGAATAACGAAAAGATATTAATTGTGTCGTAGGTGGTGGCGACGGAAATGGAGAACAAAATGAAACTTGTTGACGTTGGCTTTGGAAACCTTGTGTCTGTTGAGCGTATAGTCAGCATTGCGGCAACGGAATCGATGCCGATAAGACGACTCATCCAAGATGCAAAGGATGCAGGAAGAGCGATCGACGTTTCGTGCGGCAAAAAGACGGCATCCGTTGTAATAACCGACAGCGAATACGTTGTTTTGTCTGCCGATTCGGTAGAAGTGATCAAAGAAAGAATAGATAATTTATAATATAAATTCGGAAAGGAAAAAGGAAAATGTTATATCCTTCAATTCAAAAACTCACAAACGATAAAGTAAACAGATATATGCTCGTTATGGCGGCGGCAAAATGTGCGCGTCATATTACCCAAGAGGTCGTTGATGAGCATAACAGACTCGCGCTCGAGAGAACGGACAAAGAGTCAAAAAATGACGTTGCACCGAGCGAACTCAAGGAAAAGGCTGTTTCTATGGCAGTAAAACGCTTGGATTCCGGAGAATACAAAATAATCACAGATTAAGGTAAACGATGAAAAACTACGCTTTGGTTCGAATATTGGATATTTTGTATCCGTTGGATAGAGAATATGAATATATCATTCCTGCTGTATTGCGAGATGAGATAAAGATAGGATCGCTCGCAATAGTGCCGTTTGGAAGAAGCAATATGCCCAAAATGGCTGTTGTTATGGGCTTTTCCGAAACGAGTGACCGAAGCGTCGTTAAAGCGATCGAGCGTTTGCCCGATTATCCCGTTTATCTTGATGAGGAGATGCTATCTCTTTGCGAGTTTATTGCCGATAGATATTTTTGCAGTGTCGGCAGCGCATTGAAAATGATGATCCCTCCGGGGCTCAATATGAGAGCAGGGGAACGATTCTATACCGTCATTGACGGAGACCACGTTTCGAACATCAGCGCGTATGCCGAGGAGATACTCGGATATATCCGCGCCAACGAGGGCTGCAGCTTTGGTGAACTTTCGGAACATTTTGAAAACGTCGGTGAGCAAATCGCGAAGCTTATAAAATCGGGACTGATCAGCAAAGAATATGAGCTCAAGGAAAAGATAAACGAGAAAAAAATGCGCTTCGTCGAGCTTTCGATAAGTGGTGATGAGGCAAAGGAATATCTCGATGGCGTAAAAAAAGCGCCAAGCGAGAAGTGTGTTCGCGTTATTGAATTGCTTTCACAATACGGAAGCATAAGCGAGAGCGAGCTTTTGGAATATGCGGGATGTACGAAAAGCGTCGTAACCACACTCGAAAAACACGATATAGTTAAGCTTTATCAAAAAGAGATATTCAGACTCCCGTATGATAAAAAGAAAAAAGAAATAAATATAAACTTGTCCGACGAGCAGAAAGCGGCGTTTGAACGAATTTCGGAGCTTATGGCGACTAATGAGCCTCACGCAGTGCTATTGTATGGTGTTACGGGAAGCGGCAAGACCAACGTTATCATCAGTGCCGTTAAGGAAACGATAAAAGTCGGAAAAACGGCAATAGTCCTCGTCCCCGAGATCGGACTTGCGAGCCAAGCGGTCGAGCTGTTTATGGCGCATTTCGGCGAGAGGGCGGCGGTGATACATTCCGCGCTTTCCGTTGGTGAACGTATCGATGCATACAGAATGATATCCGAGGGGAAGATCGACGTTGTTATTGGGACGAGAAGCGCGATATTTGCTCCGCTTGAAAATATTGGATTGATAGCGATCGACGAGGAGCAGGAGCATACCTATAAATCGGAAATGTCTCCGAAATACAGTGCGGTCGAGGTCGCGAAATTCCGCGCGATGAAGCACGGCGCTACTCTCGTGCTTGCATCGGCAACACCGTCAGTCGAGACATTTTATAAAGCGAATAAGGGGATATATGAGCTGATAACGCTTTCAAAGCGTTATGGCGATGCGGTTTTGCCCGAGGTCAGATTTGCCGACCTTCGTGAGGATGATACGGTAAACCCGCGCCGTTTTATTGGCGAAGAACTGAAAAACGAAATCGCGAAGAATCTCGAAAACGGGGAGCAAACGATTTTGTTTTTGAACAGACGCGGATATAATTTCGTTGTGAGCTGTCAAAAATGCGGGTATGTGTATTATTGCCCGAATTGTTCCGTTCCGCTCACCGTTCACGTCCACGGCGTTCGTCGCGGCGGCGCGCTTGTTTGTCATTATTGCGGTCACTCGGAGAATATGCCGAAAAGATGCAAGGAATGCGGAAGCGAGTTTATATCTTCGACCGGTTATGGCACACAAATGCTCGAGGAAGAGCTTAGCGAGCTGTTCCCCGAAGCGAGAAAAATAAGAATGGACGGCGATACGACCGTTGCAAAGGGCTCTCACGACGAAATGTATGAAAAATTTCGCGCCGGAGAAGCTGATATACTTTATGGAACGCAAATGATAACGAAGGGACTCGATTTCCCGAACGTCACGCTCGTTGGAATAATACTCGCCGATTCGTTTTTGTTCCAAAACGATTTCCGAGCACCCGAACGAACATTTTCGATGATAACTCAGGTAATAGGCAGAGCAGGCAGGTCGAAAAAAGCGGGAAGAGCGATAGTGCAAACGTATGCGCCTAACAGCGAAGCGCTCAGATTGGCAGGAACACAGGATTACGTTCGCTTTTACGAGGGCGATGTTGCAATAAGAAAAGCAGTTCTTTTCCCGCCGTTTTGTGATATGGCGTTGTTCGTTATCAGCGGTGACGATGAAAAAGAAACGGAGCTTGGCGCGATGGCCTTTTTCGACGAGCTTGCGAAACGCCACGCGGTCGAGGTGGATAAAATACCGCTGAAATTGTTCGGCCCGTTTAACGATACGGTATATAAATTGAATGGAAGATACAGAAAACGCATCGTTGCTAAATTCAAAAATTCACAATCGTCAAGAAGATTGTTTTCGGAGCTTTTGAAAGAATTTTCGAAAAATAAAAAGGTGCTTATAAGTATTGATATAAACCCACCGATAATATAAAGAGAAAGGGATAAAAATGGCTATATTGAATATCCTCACAGATAAAGATGAGACCTTAAGAAAAACAAGCAGAAAAGTTGATATAATAAATTCTCGTATCCACACGCTCCTTGACGATATGAGAGAGACTTTGATCGAATCGGGCGGAGTGGGACTCGCAGCGCCGCAGGTCGGAGTTCTCAGAAGAGTTGTTCTCGTCGATAACGGCGAGGAGATACTCGAGCTTATCAATCCCGAAATAATTGAAACGAGCGGGATACAAGAGGACAGAGAGGGTTGTCTTTCGTGCCCGAATAAATGGGGTATCGTGAAGCGTCCTCAAAAGGTGAAATTGCGCGCGCTCGACAGATTCGGAAAATCGCAGATATATACCGCGACGGGACTTACCGCTCGTTGCTTCTGTCATGAATGCGACCATCTCGACGGAATTTTATTCCTCGATAAAGTTGAAAGAATGTTATCTCCCGAGGAGCTCGAAGACTAATGAGAGTTATTTATATGGGCACGCCCGACTTTTCGGTGTTGCCGCTTAGAAAAATAGCAGCCGTTCACGAGGTGGTTTTGGTTGTAACTCAACCCGATAAACCGAAGGGTAGAGGTTATAAGATGCTTCCGACACCCGTGAAGGAATGCGCGCAGTCGCTCGGGATCGAGGTATATCAACCCGAAAAGATAAACGACGAGGAAGTAATTGAATATTTGAGAAGCTTTTGTGCGGACATCATCGTTGTTGCCGCATACGGCAAAAAACTTCCCGTTTCAATACTCGAGATGCCGAAATACAAATGCATCAATATCCACGCCTCGCTTTTGCCGAAATATAGAGGCGCCGCGCCGATAAACCGCGCAATAATGAACGGTGATAAAACGGGCGGTGTGACGATAATGAATATGGCTGAAGGTATGGATACGGGCGATATCGTGCTTCAAAAGAGCTTTGATATCAGCGAAATGACTGCCGGTGAATACCACGACCGTCTCAGCGAGGTTGGAAGCGATGCCGTGCTTGAAGCGATGGAGCTTATTGAGAGCGGAAACGCGCGCCCCGTCAAACAAAACGACGAGGAAGCGACTCACGCCGCAAAGATCACGAAAGAAGAATGCTTCGTTCCGTTTGATATGGATGCAACGGAAGCGTATAATAAGATCAGAGGACTATCCCCCGTTCCCTGCGCATATATCGTTTTGAACGATAAACGCATCAAACTCGTTGAATGTGAATTGTCGAGTGACGAGGACGAGGTCGGTAAGGTTATCAGCGCCGACAAAAACGGAATAAAAATAGCGTTTTTGAGCGGAAGTATAGTTTTAAAACGTATACGTCCCGAAGGAAGTGGCGAGATGACCGCTTGGGCGTATGTGTTGGGCCACGAGGCTGAATTCAGATAAACGAGGACGAAAAATGAGAAACGCAAGAGCGTTGGCGATGTCAACCGTCAGCAGATGCGCGCATGAAGGCGCATTTTCAAACATAGAATTGTCAAATAGCCTCGATGCATCACAACTCAGTGAAGCAGACAGAAATTTGTATGCATCACTTGTATATACTACACTTGAAAATCTTTTGACTATAGACTATTTTATCGATAAGGTCAGCAACAGAAAAATGGCTGATACAGATGAGCAAATAAAAAACATCCTCCGAATCGGCACTTGCCAGATAATGTTTATGGATAAGATACCCGAGTCAGCGGCTTGCGACGAGAGTGTGAAGCTCGCGTATAAGAGCGCAAAGCCGTATGTTAACGGAGTGCTTCGTAATATGTGCCGTATGAAAGACGAGCTAAAGAAAGGGCTTGAAAAAGCGAGCCTTTCGGTCAGATATTCTGTTAGCGAGGACATTTGCCGTCTTATAAAAGAGCAATATCCAAAGGACTATTTGAAGATACTTGAGGGATTTTCTTATCGGTTGCCGCTTTTCCTTCGTGTAAATACATTAAAGACGACTGTTGAAACGGTCCTTGCTGAAACGGAAGGACGTTTGCACCACGAGCTGAAAGATTGTGTCGCGGTGACGAAAAATGTTGCCCAAACGGCAAAAGCATCGGGAGACGGATATTTTATCCAAGGTGTTCCATCGCAGTTTGCGATAAAGCTGCTTGACGTAAAAAAGGGAGAAACAGTCGTTGATATGTGCTCGTGCCCGGGTGGAAAGAGCTTTTCGGCGGCGATAGAAATGGAAAACCAAGGAAAGATCATTTCCGCAGATATCCATAAAAATAAATTGAAGCTCGTCGAAACGATGGCAAATAAGCTCGGTATAACGATCATCGAAACACTTTGTGCCGACGGACGAGTGGAGCGAGAAGAACTTATAGGGGTCGCAGATAAGGTTATTTGCGATGTGCCGTGTTCTTCGCTCGGTGTTATTAACTCAAAACAAGAAATAAGATATAAAAATAAAGAAAGCTTCGAAAGACTCCCCGAAATACAGTATGAAATACTGAAAAATGGTGGAAAATATCTCAAGAAGGGCGGAAGCCTCATCTATTCGACCTGTACGTTTAACAAAAAAGAAAACGGCGAGGTCGTCGATAGATTTCTTCGAGAGAATGGCGATTTCAAGCTTACGTTTGAACGTCAGTTTATGACTTATACAGATAAAACGGAAGGTTTTTACGTTGCGAAGCTCGTAAAAAAATAGAAAGATATGTTTGATCTCAAAAGCGCAAACGTTGAAGAACTTGAACAGTTTGCCATCTCTATCGGTGAAAAAGCGTTTCGAGGACGCCAGATATTTTCGTTTCTCGCGGCGGGAAAGTCGATAGAGGAGATGACGAGCCTTTCTCTTCAATTGCGACAAAAGCTTCGCGAGACGGCACAAGATACCGTAGCTACCGTTGTACGAAAGCAAGTCAGCGCATCGGACGGCACGATAAAGTATCTCTATCGTTTCGGCGACGGTGAGCTCGTTGAGAGTGTGCTTCTTCGTTATAAGCACGGGAACAGTATCTGTATTTCGACACAAGCGGGGTGTAAAATGGGTTGTTCGTTTTGCGCGTCAACGATAAACGGTTTTCGCCGCAACTTGACGGCAGGCGAAATACTCGAGCAGGTAATTCGAACACAGTATGATTCGGGACAAAAAATTTCAAACATCGTGTTGATGGGCATCGGTGAACCGCTTGATAACTTTGATAATGTAGTTAAATTTCTAAAGCTCGTCAATGACGAACGCGGAATGAACATTGGGATGCGACACATATCGCTCTCGACTTGCGGACTTGTTGACAGAATATATGATCTTGCTTCTCTCGGGTTGCAAGTAACACTTTCGGTATCGTTGCACGCAACAAACCAAAAAATGCGTGAATCAATAATGCCGATAGCGAAAAAATATGATTTTGAAACGTTGATGAAAGCGTGCGTTGATTATGAAAAAGCGACGAAGCGAAGAATATCGTTTGAATATTCGATGATCGACGGCGTGAATGATACAGCCGAAGCGGCTCACGAGCTCGGAAACGCGCTCAAAGGCTCGCTTGCTCACGTTAATCTTATTCCGCTTAATCACGTTGATGAGAAAAGCTATAAAAAAAGCAAACGACAAAATATCGAGAATTTCAAAAACATTCTCGAAAAATATAAATTGAGCGTAACGGTACGCCGTTCGCTCGGAAACGATATTGAAGCCTCGTGCGGACAGCTCAGAGCAAAAAGCATGAAGGAAGAGAAATAGGGAGGATACCGTATGGATTGCTTCGGGAAAACAGATATAGGCAGACGTCGCAAGAATAATCAAGATACTTTTCGTATATTGAAGCGCGACGATCTCATCGTTGCGGTCGTGTGCGACGGAATGGGCGGCGCGGCAGGCGGCGGAGTTGCAAGTAATCTTGCTGCTGACGGGTTTATATCGAGCATAAAGGTTTTGCTTGACACGGTAGAGCTTGATGAGCTCGACGACAACCAGCGCGTCGATTTGTTGGTCAGAGCGGGTAACGATGCTAATATTGTCGTATATAAAGATGCAAACGAATATGCAGATCTTGAGGGAATGGGCACAACGCTCGTGGCGTGCATGGTGTATGACGAAAAAATATACATAGTCAACGCAGGTGACAGTCGTTTGTATGTTTCGAAGGGCAGAGGAAACGGTGCCAAGCTTTTTCAGATAACAAAGGACCATTCGCTCGTTCAAGAATTGTTCGAGCAGGGTAAAATAACAGCAAAAGAGGCGCAGAATCATCCTTATAAAAACTATATCTTGCGCGCGCTTGGAATAGAGGAAACGCTCTCGTTTGATTATTTTATTGTCGATGACGGATTTGATTCCATTTTGCTTTGCAGCGATGGATTGACGAACTTCGTCAGCGAAACGGAGCTTTTGAAAACACTTTGCGCTGTTATGAGCGCAGAGGAGAAGGTCGAGCTTCTCGTTGACCGTGCTAACGAAAACGGCGGCGGTGACAACATTACCGCGGTCGTGTTGCAATAAACTGCTTTCAGTGAAAGGAAAGAAAAATGGATAATTCGAGATATGAAATATTTGTCGGCAAGGTGCTTGACGGCAGATATAAAATACTTGAGCTTGTCGGTGTTGGAGGAATGGCTTTTGTTTTGAAGGCTGAAGATATGGTGATGAACAGAATCGTCGCTATAAAGATCCTCAACGAAGAATATAACGGGGATGAACAAGCCGAACAGCGTTTTATTAACGAATCGAAAGCAGTTGCGATGCTTTCTCATAAAAATATTGTTAATATCTATGACGTTGCGATATATCCCGATATGAAATATATCGTAATGGAATTTCTCGATGGAATAACGCTCAAGGAATACCTTAACTATAAGGGAAGACTCAAATGGAAAGAGGCAAGCTATTATATTTGCCAAATACTGTTGGCACTTGAGCATGCGCATAGCAAAGGCGTTATCCATAGGGATATCAAACCGCAAAACATCATTTTGCTCAAAAACGGTGAGATAAAGGTGACCGACTTCGGTATCGCAAAATTGCCGACAGGCGCACCGCTTACCATGACCGATAAAGCTATCGGAACGGTATATTACATTTCACCCGAACAGGCAGGTGGAAAGACAACGGATTATTATTCCGATATCTATTCCGTTGGCGTAATGCTTTATGAATGCGTAACGGGAAGCCTTCCGTTCGTTGCGACGAGTCCGATCACCGTTGCTATGATGCAAATAAACGATGCGCCGCGCGATCCGTCCGAAATAGAGCCCGAATTACCGAAGGGACTCGTTCAGATAATTCTCAAAGCGATGGAAAAGGCACCGGAAAACCGTTTCAGATCTGCTCATGGTATGCTTCGTGCAGTTGAGCAAATAGCTCAATCGCCCGATATGGTATTTGCGTTCGATGAAACGACAGAACCCGAGCAAGAGAGCGAGGCGCAAGTAGGTGACTCTGATATCGCAATCGAAAAACCATCAGAAATAACGTATGTTTCCGAAAATATAATTGATGAAACGGCATCGAAGAAAAAGCCGTCCGATGAACTTGTACCGCCGCCGCGCAGAAGAAGACCTCCGCGTCGCCGCAAGAGAAAAGAAGAAAAAAGCGGACTTTTGTCGATAATTGCGGGTGTTACCTTTGCGTTTATACTTGTGGCGCTTGTTTCCGGCGGAATACTCGCCTATAGAGTTATCAACCATCTCAATGCTCAGCCGAAAAATGAATATATCGAAATAACTGTTCCGACACTTGTTGGTGAGATATTCGATGAGACGTTTGAACAAGAACTGCTTGAGCAAAAGATAAGAGTTTTGAAGATCACGTATAGCTATAATGCAGAATACGGCGCAGGCGAGATCATCTCGCAATCACCGCTTCCCGATGCGATCAGAAAAATATCGCGAGAGGGCGAATATGTTGACGTAACGTTAAGTGTCAGCCTCGGTAAAGGCAGCGTTGTATTGCCTGATCTCAAGTATTACGACAAACGCGAAGCGGAAAGCTTCTTGAAAAAATATAATATCGAAGTACAAAAGCTCTATACACAACACGATACGATCCTTGACGGTTACGTTGTAAGCACTTCTCCCGAAGCAGGAGAGGTAGTTAACGCGGGTGACGTAGTTTATCTCTATATCAGTCAAGGTCAAGAGGTCGAGATGGTTAAGGTGCCGAAGATAATGGGCTTGACACTCGAAAAGGCACAAATAGAGCTCGATAAGGTAAACCTTTCGCTCGGCGAGGTGAAATACGAAACTACCAACGAGATCCTCGACGACGGAAAAATAATATTCCAAGCTGTTTCGGAAGGACAAAAGGTTGCTGCATACTCAACGGAGATCAACGTTACCGTTGCAAGATATGAGCCTCCGGCAATATCGGAGCCCGAATCCTCAGATGAAAGCATAGGCGATATTCCCGATGAAAGTATTGACGTTGTGCCGGATGAGAGCACCGACGAGGAAAGCACTGACGTGCCTCCGTCAGACGAAAGCACTGATGCGCCCTCTGCAGATGAAAGCACTGATGTGCCTTCTGCAGATGAAAGCACCGATGCTCCGCCCACAGACGAGAGCGCCAGTGTGCCTCCGGTCGATGAAAGTGAGGAAGTGCCTAATCCATGGGGATGAATGACGAGCTTCAAGGAAGAATTTTAGTCGGTCAAAAAGGGCTTTATACGATCGAGACCGAAAATGGATGCATATTGTGTAAGGCGGGAAGCAAGCTGCGCAAGGATGGAATAAAGTTGTTGTGCGGTGATAAGGTGATATATCGTCTCAATGATGACGGAAGCGGATTTATCGTCGGAATTGAGGAACGAAAAAACGATTTTATCCGTCCGCCCGTTGCAAATATGGACTTGATCGTCATCGTCGCGGCGGTAAAAAGCCCCGATCCCGATATAAAAAGCATCAATATGCTCACAGCGATCGCGCATTCAAAGGGCACGGAGGTCCTTATCGTTCTTAACAAGACGGACCTCGATGATCCGACGGAGTTGAAAACGATATTCGAGAAATGCGGATATACCGTTATTTGCACGAATGCGGTCAGTGGCGAGGGCGTATATGATATACATAATGAAATAAAAGGAAAGACTTGCTTTTTTGCGGGTGTTTCGGGTGTCGGCAAATCGAGCCTGCTTCACGCGTTGTTCCCCGAGATATCAACCGAAATAGGCGATATTTCGAAAAAAATACTTCGAGGAAAAAACACTACTCGTCATACACAGCTTTATGATGTCGGCGAAGGTACTTATCTTGCAGATTCACCGGGATTCGGTATGCTCGATTTTTTGAATTTTGATCTTATGGACCCCGATTCACTTTGCGACTCGTTTCCGGAAATGATCGAGTATATGACACAGTGTAAATATAAAAAGTGCAGTCACACAAAGGAAGAGGGCTGTGCGGTAATAAAAGCTGTCGAGGATGGAGTTATCCCAAGGGAGCGGCACGAAGCATTTTGTGAGCTTTATCGCCTGTTGGCGTTAAAAAAAGACAGACGCTATTCTTGACAAAATATGTGAACTGTATTATAATTGGTCTATATTAGTTGTTTTAGTGTATCGTATTTGACTTTTGCGGTACAAAACAAAATTTTTGGAGGAAAAAGCTAATGAAAAAGTTATTGGCTCTTGTGTTAGCGGCATTGATGTTGCTCGCGCTCGTTTCTTGCGGAGGCGACACCAACACAAGTAAATCAGAATCTACAAACAATGTGTCTGTTGACACATCCGAGGATGTTTCCGATACTGAAGTGGTTTATAAATCGGATATCCCCGAAGGATTTGAATTTTATAAAGATGAATATGTTGTTTTGACAACAGCAACAAACCTCGATAACATCAAAACTCCCGAGTTCGGTTATAATTCCGAGGAACTCGAATCAAGCGTTTTGAACGATGCGATCGCTAACAGAAACCTCAAGGTTGAACAACTCACAGGCGTTAAGATCGTTGAGGATATCGTTGTTGACGGAAACAGAATGCAGTCCGGCGAAATGGTTAAACACGTTCAAACACAAATTAACGGCGGAAGCGCTGATTTTGACCTCGTTTCTCCGTCTCTCTATGCAACTGCAGCTATTGCTAAACAAGGACTCTTCTATGACCTTAACAGCGTTAATAATATGCAGCTCGAAAGCGAGTGGTGGGATGCTTTCCTCGTTGAAGAAGCAGCAATCGACGGCAAATTGTTCTTTGTAACCGGTGATATCGGAAAAGGAAGCCGTGGTTCGTTGACAGCAGTATATTTTAACAAAGAAACAGTACGCGAACTTGATCTCGGCGATCCCTATCAGCTCGTAAGAGATAAACAATGGACTCTTGACACAGTTCTTACATGGTCGAAGAAGATATCTCAAGACCTTGATAACGACGGTGTTGTAAACTATAAAGATAAATTCGGTATGGGTGGTCAAAACGATAACGTTTGGGCATTCTTCTATGGTGCAGGCGAGAAGATCGCTTCCAAAAACGAAGTTGGCAGACCTATTATCACGATCAAAAGCGATCGTAGCACGTCTGTCGTTGACAAGATCGCTGCAATCGTAACCGAATCCGATTACTTCATTAACGCTAATGACTTCTTTGGCGCAGAAGGCGAAGAAGCTCCTTCAGTGCTTCTTTCGAGAGCATTCTCTGAAGGCAGAAGCTTGTTCTTCTGCGAAAACCTCAACAACGTTGAGGACCTCAGAAACATGGAGTTTGAGTTTGGTATCCTCCCGACACCTCTCTATGATGAAAACCAAGACAGATATTATTCACTTCTCAACTGTTGGGTCGGCAATGCGTTCGGTATTCCCACTAACCTTACTCCCGAAGAAGCAGATCTTTCCGCTGTAGTATTCAATGCACTCGGCGCAGAAGGTAAAAATACAGTAATGCCCGCATACGTTGAAACAACGCTCAAGGGCCAAAGACTCCGCGATGACGAGAGCGAAGAAATGCTCGACATCATCTTCGAAAACATCGGATGTGATATCGGTCATATCTATGATTTCGGTTCAATGGGTAGCCAAGTTCTTCACCAGATCCCGAAGGGTGGAAACTTTGTGTCGCTCGTAGGTACATATGAAAATGCAGCAAATGCAGCAATTGACAGTCTTATGGATGCTTTTGCGGCAATTGAATAATTATTTTGAAAGGTAAAACAGAAATGAAAAAGAGTATCTCCCTTCTTTCGCTTCTCCTCGTTTTGGTAATGGCGCTCGCAATGCTCGCTTCGTGCGGCGGTGAAACGGAAACGTCAAAGCCCGAACAATCCACAACATCAACCGAAACTTCGACCTCGGATACATCTACTGATACCGGTGACACTCTCGTTGTTCCCGACGGTTTTAGCTGGGATAAAGAAGAATTCGTTGTTTTGTCCGGCCATACAACGTTCTCTCGTTACTATGGAGTATATAACGAGTTCGGCTACAAATCCGAAGAGCTTGAAGCAAGCGTTATCAACGATGCTGTTATCAACAGAAACCTCGCAGTAGAACAACTTCTCGGTATAAAGATCGTTGAACAAGCCGTTGATGACGACGATAGAATGACAACGGGTAATATGTATAAAAAAGTTGTTGAACAAGTAGACAGCGGCGCGGCTGAGTTCGATATGGTTGCTCCCTCTCTCTATCAAGTAGCTGCTTTGGGCGTTAACGACTATTTATATAATATGCATGAGATCCCGAACAACCAACTCGATAAGGATTGGTGGGATAAATTCTTCGTTGAAGAAGTAACGATGAACGATCGTCTTTATTTCGTAACGGGTGATATCGGCTTCTATAGTAAGGGTAGTATCACTGCAGTATATTTCAACAAAGAAACAGCGCAAAGCCTTGAGCTTGGCGACGTATATGCTATCGCAAGAGAAAAGAAATTTACATACGACGTAATGTATACTTGGATGAAGCTTATCCAAGAGGATATCAACAGCGACAATATCATCAACTATAAAGATAAATTCGGTATGGGCGGTCAACATGACCTCACTTGGGCGCTCTTCTATGGCGCAGGTCAGTATATCGCTCAAAAAGATGAAAACGATAACCCCTACCTCACGATCAACACTGAAAAGGCGTTGACAGTTGCAGATAAGCTTTCGGAAATCGTTATGGACGATAGCTTCGTTAACGCTAACGACTATTGGAATGACGCTCCCGACGGAAAACCCACTAATCTCCTCGTTCAAGCATTTGTTGAAGGCAGAAGCTTGATGTTTGCTGAAACACTCGGTCAAGTTGAATGGCTCAGAGATATGAACTTCGATTTCGGTATCCTCCCGACTCCTCTTTATGATGAGAACCAAGAAAGATACTACTCACTCCTCAACTGCTGGGGCGGTAACGCATTCGGTATCCCGACAAGCCTTTATGATGATGAGGCTGAAAGCGTAATGGTTATTATGAACGCTTTGGGTGCAGAAGGTAAAAACTACGTAACTCCCGCATATATCGAAACAACTCTTAAAGGCCAAAGACTCCGTGACGACGATAGCGAAGAGATGCTCGACATCATCTTTGAAAATATCGGTTGTGACGTAGGACATATGTATAACTTCGGCAGACTCGGTTTTGATGCTATCCACAAACTTGCGGAAGGTCAAAACTTGGCAACTCTCGTTGACTCTTTGAAGAGCAAAGCACAATCTGAAATCGATTCGTTTATTGTAAACTTCAACGACTAATATCGATTTTTCAAAAAATAAATAATAAATATTATGGAGGACAGTATGAAAAGACCACTTTTTCAGTTGATGGCATTGTTGATTGTTTTAACTATGATGCTTTGCGCCCTTGGAAGCTGTACTGACGAAACCACTTCTCAAAGTGAGAGTAGCGCCAATGTTTCTGTTGAAGAATCTGTTGAAGATACTTCGAACGGAGAGATCGTCTATAAAGCAGACCTTCCGAGTACACTTGATTTTAAAGAGGAGGAGTTTATTATACTGTCCTCCTATGGTTCTGATCCATCATCAGCGGATTACCCCTTCTTTGGCGGTAACGGCGAGTATGAAAGTAGCGTTGTAAACGATGCGGTAATGAACAGAAACCTCGCAGTCGAAGAACTTTTGAAGGTGAAGATCGTCGAGGATATGATGCAAGACTCCAACCGTTACGGCGGTGGTTCGCTTCATACAAAGGTGTCAACAGCAGTGAACTCCGACGTTGTTGAGTTTGATATGATCTCAGCAAGTCTTTATAACTGCGCAAAAATGACGTCTGCAGGTCTTTTGCAGGATTTGGTATCTATGGAGTATCTCCATGAATTGAGTGAGCCGTGGTGGAGCGAAGCATTCAACAAAGAGATAGAAATGGATGGAAGCATCTATTATACGTCCGGTGATATCAGCTTCGCTAATATCGCGGGTACATTCTGCCTTGCTTTTAATAAGACTGTTCAAAAGGATTATGATATTCCCGATCTCT
Organism: Eubacteriales bacterium; assembly: GCA_045652185.1. Taxonomy (GTDB): domain Bacteria; phylum Bacillota; class Clostridia; order Oscillospirales; family CAG-382; genus UMGS1307. Next base: position 18,242 of record JAZRTU010000133.1, read on the forward strand.
ATCAGCTTGTAAAGGATAAAAAATGGACCTTTGACGAGTATTTCAAACAAGGTAAGAAGATCGGCGAAGATCTTGATAATAACGGAAGATGGAACTATAACGACAAGATCGGTATCGTTGGCCAACAAAGTATGATGTGGGCTATGATGTATGCCGGTGGCGAGCGTATCGCGCGTCCCGGTGATGATGGATATCCTGTAATTACCGTTTATACCGAGAGAAACGTTAACCTTATAAAAGATGCTATAGCAGTGTTGGGTAATAAAGAAACATTCCTCAGCGCAAACGATTACTTTAATGAATCAAATTCTCCTATGGATTTTGTTTACCAAAACTTTTTTAACAATTATTCGCTTTTCCTCGGCGGTGCTATCACGAATATTGCATCTGTGCTAAAAGATATGCCCGACGATTTTGGTGTGCTTCCTTATCCGATGTATGATGAAACACAAGATGACTATTATTCTCTCATCAGCCCGTGGACGGGTAACGCAGTTTGTGTTCCTGCTCTCCTTACCGATGACAAGCTTGAGAAGATCGGTGCAGTAATGGAAGCAATGGGCGCAGAGGGTAAAAACCATATTACAAAGGCTTATTTTGAAACTACACTCAAAGAGCAAAAAACTCGTGATGAAGACAGTATGGCTATGCTCGACCTCATCAACAGAACCTCCGGATGCGATATAGGTCAAGCATATCAATGGGGCGACCTTCCTGTTCAGTTCCAACATATGGTTCGCGACAACAACAGCAACTTCGCACAAATCTATGACAGCTTGAAGTCGAGAATCGATTCCGAGCTTCAAAAGACGATCGATAGCTTGAAACAGATTAAATAAAAAACAAAATGGAGAAAGAAATGAAAAGATATTTAGCAATGCTTTTGGCTCTTTTGATGCTCGTTGTTTGCTTTGCTGCATGCGATAACGGCAATACAGAGTCCAAGGCCGAACAATCAACCAACTCCACCGATGTTTCATCGGAAACATCAAACGATGAAACCCCTCGCTACACAGCGAACGTTCCCGACGTTAAATATGATGGCGCAGAGTTCATCATCCTCACTTCCTATGCTAACGAGGACGTAAAACGCCCCGAGTTTGGTGGCGTGGGCGATGAAGAGATCGTTGAAGACGTTGTTAATACAGCAATCAAAACGAGAAACGATATCGTTGAAGATAAGCTCGACATCGATATTTTTGAAAACAAGATAATTGATTCCAACAGATGGGGTTCAGGCGCTACATACACAAGAATATCAACTGCTCTCTCGAGTGGCGCGCTTGATTTCCATATGGCAGCTCCGAGCCTTTTCAACTCCGCAACGCTTGCTCAAAACGGATATCTCGAAGATATGATGCAACTTGAGTATCTCCATGAGCTCAGCGAGAGCTGGTGGCACAAGCACTTCGTTAACGAAGTATCGCTTTTTGGAAAAGTATTCTATACTTCAGGCGATATCAGCTTCTATAACTTCAACGCAACAGCGGCTATCCTTTTCAATAAAGAATTGTTTGCTGAATATGAAATTGAAGATCCGTATCAACTTGTAAAAGATAAACAATGGACACTTGATAAGCTTCGTGAGATCCAAACGATCGAATTCTCGAGTGACATCGATGCGAACAATATTATCGATTATAATGATAAAGTATCCATCACATCGTCCAACGATATGATGTGGGCACAGTTCTTTGGCTGCGGTGGACGTATCGTTTCCAAAAACGGCGAGGGCGAACCATATCTCAGCATTTGGAGCGAAACGAATAACAATTATGTAAATAAAATAGTTGAAATTATGCAAGACACAAGAAACATCATCCTTGCAGATGACTATTTCGGTGTTGTTGACTGGCCCGGTGAGCTTGTTCAAGAAACGTTTACAAGCGGACGCGCTCTTATGCACATCGGTTCGATCGCAACAGTTGATGCAACGTCCGATATGGCTTATGAGTTCGGTATCCTTCCGTATCCGCTCTATGACGAAAACCAAGAGGATTACTATAGCTTCCTTAACCCGTGGGTAGGCGGTTCTGTATGTATCCCGTTCGGACATGACGACGAGACACTTGAGTATATCTCTATCGTAATGGAAACAATGGGCGCAGAAGGTAAAAACGAGATCACACCTCAATTCTATGAGGTTGCGCTCAAGCGTCAAAAGACAAGAGATGACGATAGCCAAGAAATGCTCGATATCATCTCCTCTACAGTAGGATGTGACTTCGGTCAAAACGCTAACCTCGCTACTTATCCCAACATGCTTCACCAGCTTATCAAAGCGGCTCCCGGCTCATTCTTCAGCAAATACGAGAGCTTGAAGAGCAGAGCAGAGGGCGAGATCCAAAATATCATCAATGCATACAATAGCTAATTAAAGTATAATACGAAAAAGCCCCACTTGGTGCACCTGCCGTAGAGCAGGTGCACATCGATATAAATCCGCATGAGCGGATTTTCGATATACGCCTACGGCGTTCGATATGCGCAGAGCGCTCGATATGCTCACTGCGTGAGCGCGGATTTATATCATATCGAATTTGAGCGTAGCGAAAATATATCGAATTTGCCGCAAGGCAAATATATCGAGCCGAGCGGTGTGTGGCAACGCGAGGCATATCGACAAATTTAACATTCGCATTTGTGGACACTAATGCAGTGTTTGTCAATAAAAAAGGATAGAGAAAGTGAAATTTCTCTATCCTTTTTCCTGTTTGTTAGGTTATACTGCTCTATCGCAGACACCGTCTGAGTCCTTTTTTGTTTTTCCAAAATATTCGGGGCGTGCTTTATTCCGCTATGATCATAACCTCATCGATGAAGATCCAACTTTGGCTTGTCGATACGCATATTTTAACGTAACGTGCGGAAGCGGAATCGGTGGAGGTAAATATAGTGCGTTCAACGATCGTGCCTGCACCGATGTTGGTGTCAGCATCAAATTTGCGCTCGCCTACTTTGGTGAAGTTGGTGCCGTCATCGGAAACGTATATTTCAAATCCGTCCGGTGCATATACACCTGCCGAGCCGCCGCCGAGCGTGTTTATCTTGAACGCATAGATGCCGTCCTTTTTCTCGCCGAGGTCGATCACTATCTCGGGCTTGCCGAGGAATCCTACCCAAGATTTATCAGAGTAGGAAGCATCGCCTTTTTTACCGTCGGTGAGCGTTTTCTCGCCCTCGTCGGGGTATCCGCCCTCGGGAGCTTTGAGCAACTCATAGGACTTATCTTGCGCGATGTTGGCTCCGTTTTTGCCCTTGAAGCTTATTTCTACGATAGTAGATTCCGAGTAGTTGCCATAGTAGTCTTCAACGTAGAATTCGTATTTTGCAACACCGCTACCCTCCAAGTTTGTATCGGAAAGGTTGAAGGTGATATTTTTGAGGTTGTACTTTTGAGTGAGATCAATAGAATTGAAAGTCTCACCGTTTTTCTTGATATGGATGCGACAAGCTTGTTTGTCGGGGTTTTCGACCGTACCGTTGAATGATACGATCATTCCACCTGCCTCGGCTGTATGTTCTACTGTGGGCGCGGTGAGAGTCGTTTCGGGAATTTTACCTGTTTTGAAATATTCTTTGTATGCTTCGTGATATCCTGTCTTGCCTGATATGTCGGGGTTTTGGTAGTGTGAATATGCAAAAGTGACGTATTCTTCAACGTATTTCGAAGCGATCTGCATTTGACGAACAAATCTGCTAAGCGGAGCGGTCGTCCAGTCGGATTGGGTGAAGTCCTCGTTGTTTGCCCAGAAATGAAGTCCTGCTTCTTTGTCAACTGCTTCTTTGAGCTCACGATAGTAATCGTCAAGCTGGTCGATAGAGATATGACCTGCGCCAACGGAGTCTTGGCAACAGAAGATATCACCTTCGCGGAAGTTTGCCTTTGCGAATACCTTCTCCCACATGTCGCCTGCTTCGGCAGCGGTGGAGTTGCCCGAGGAAACGAACGGAGAAAGCATAAGCGGCATCGAGTCGTCAAGCTCCTTCAATCCATCGAGGAATCCGTTGAGTAAGTACGCGGCGTTGTCGATTTGAACGGAGGTCGCTTTGAAGTTGTAATATTCAAAAACGAAATACCAGCCGTGAAGCGCGTTCGGGTATTTTGATTTATAAGTGTCATAGATCTGCTTTGCACCATCCATACCAAGCTCGATTTGGTCTGTGAGCCAAGCTTTGTCGTTAACTGCCTTTTGCCACCATTCGTCGTTGTTGTTGAGTCCGAGGAATACCTTCATACCAAGCTCATCAGCGGCCCTGAGGAGGTTTTCGACGAGTTTTTGTCCGCCGGCGCTGTAAGTTGCATCTTTGTCGGAGGAGTCGAAGGAGTCATCGTAATATACAGCTCCGACCTTGTCGCCGACAGTTACAAACGACCATTGGAGTATGATTATGTCAATACCAACCTCTCGCATATATTTGAGATGGTCTCTCATGCGATTGAGACTGTAGTTGGCGAACGTTCCGGGTTGCATAAAAGAACCGCAAAGCGTTGGATAACCCGTGGGGCGAGTCGGAAATTCGAGCGTGTCCTTGCTCGTCTCGTCGGGGGTGCTTTCGTCCGCACTCTCGTCCGCAGAAGCGTCGGGAGAAACGTCGCCTGACGGAATTAATACCGAACTTGATTCATTTTCGCCACCACAAGATGTCAAAAGGAGCGACAGAATCATCGTTAAAGCCAAAATAAAAAATATAAGCTTTTTCATCAAAATATCTCCTTGAAAAATAATAATATATAATATATGGTAACATAAAATTGAGGGTTTGTCAATCAAAACATTTCACTATGACGCTCGATCGCGCAGAAGTTGACTCAAAACCAAAAATCTACCACGAGTGTTGAGAATGCTTTGAAAATTAAAACCACAAAAAGTCAGATGTGATAAGTTGCAAAAAAACGACCGAAAGGGGTTGTAAACAGTACAAAATGAACAATAAACTATTGACTTGAAGGCGTTTGTGTGTTATTATTTAATGTGAGTACGAGTGTATGCATTTTATGCGGAAAGGAGCTAAAACGATGGGTAGATCCATTTTTGTGACGTCCTTCAAGGGCGGAGTGGGCAAGACCACCGTTTCGGGCAACCTTGCCTATGCATTGGCGAAGCTTGGGAAAAAAGTTTTGATAATCGATGGTGATTTCGGAATGCGATGTATGGATATCGTGCTCGGGCTTGAGAATAACGGGGTGTTTGATGCATACGATGTTATAAGCGGTCGCTGCGGTGTTGACAGTGCAATGATAACGGACCCCGAAAACATCAACCTTTCGTTCTTGCCGGCACCAATGGGGTATAACGGTGCGCGGATAGACGTTGATGCCGTTAAAAAGCTTTTTTTGGGATTGAAAAAGAAATTCGATTACGTTATCGTCGATTCTGCGGCTGACGTGACACCGTTTTATCTTGCGTTTGCAGAGGCGTGTGACGATGCAATAGTGGTCAGCTTGCATCAAGCGACGGCAATTCGCGCGGCAGAAAAAACCGCGATGAAGCTTTCCTCGCTCGGATTCAAAAACCTTCGGCTCATTGTGAACGGGTTCCGTGTTGAAGCGGCGAAGAAAGGCGAGCTTCCGAAGCTTACCGATATAATAGGAAGGGTTTCGGTGAGATTGCTCGGAGTTGTGCCCTACGACGATGCGTTGCCGATCGATCAAGATAAAGGAATCGTGGCATATAAAGAAAACAGACGTCACAGAGCGGCGTATGAATGCGCTGTGATGAATATCGCGAAGCGTATTACGGGTGATAACGTTGCGCTTTTGGACGGTATATATAAAAAGGAAAAGAGACAGAGAGATCTGTATTGACGGAATATAACTCAGTATTATGAATTTAAGGAGGCTACTATGGAGATAGCAATGATCGCCAGTGATAAGAAAAAAGAGTTGATGTCGGAGTTTTGTATCGCATATTGCGGAATATTGAGCAGACACAACATTTGTGCGACCGCTCGTACAGGAAAGTTTATTTCCGATGCAACGGGGCTTGACATCCAAAGATTGCGCGCGGGTGAAGACGGCGGTAAGCAACAGATAGCTTCCCGTGTAGCGTATAACGAGATCGACGTGCTTCTTTATTTCAGAGATGCATCATCGGTCAGCGATTATATTGAGCCTGACGAACAGGATATGAATCTGCTTCGTCTTTGCGATCTTTATAACGTTCCTGTGGCAACGAATATCGGAACGGCTGAGGCGCTTATCCTCGCGCTTGACAGGGGCGACCTTGACTGGCGTATGTATATGAGAAACAATTAATTGGCGAAAGGACGCTTTTTGGAATAAAATGGCAGAAACAATAAAGAGGCAATACGGAACGTTTGATATATTGCCCAAAGACGTTATCTATTGGCAAAAGATAGAAAAGGTGCTGAGAGATTGCGCAGCAAGATATGGCTTCGAGGAGATACGTTTCCCGACCTTTGAGGCAACTGAACTTTTCAATCGCGGTGTTGGTGATACGACCGATATCGTTCAAAAAGAGATGTATACTTTTAACGACAGAGAGAAGAGAAGCTTGTCACTTCGTCCCGAAGGTACGGCGTGTGTTGTCAGAAGTATAATTGAGAATGGACTCGTCCATGAGGCGATGCCGCTCAAGCTCTATTATATCGCAAACTTTTTCCGTCACGAAAAGCCCCAAAAGGGAAGAAGCAGAGAGTTCTTCCAGTTTGGAACGGAGCTTTACGGCGCAGACGGTCCGATAGCCGACTCGACTGTCATCTTGTTGGCGGCAGAGGTTTTCAGACAGCTCGGTGTAAAGGGTGTCAGATTACATATCAACTCGGTTGGCTGTGATTGCTGCCGCGACGATTATACGAAGGCGCTCACCGAATATTTTGAGTCGAAAAAAGAAAGTCTTTGCCCGACTTGCAAGCAACGTCTTGCGGCTAACCCGAGAAGAATACTCGACTGCAAGGACGAGGGCTGCAAAAGAATATGCGTAGATGCACCGAAAACGGTCGATTACCTTTGCGGAGATTGCAAGGACCATTTTGATAAATTGAGAACGCTTCTCGAAGAAGCGGGAATTGATTACGTTGTTGACGTAAAGATAGTCAGAGGACTTGACTACTATAATAAAACTGTTTTTGAGTTTATCGATGAATCCATCGGTGCTCAAAGTACGGTTTGCGGCGGCGGAAGATATAATAAACTCGTAGGTCAGCTCGGCGGACCTGAGCTTGCCGCTGTCGGTTTTGGCATGGGTATAACGAGACTTATTGAAGCGATGCGTCAATCCGATAGCCTCGTTGCTGAAAGAAAAGTGCCGAAAATATACCTTGCTCCGCTCGGTGATGATGCGAAAATGAAATGCGCAGTGCTTACCGAAGCGTTAAGACGAGAGGGCGTTTGGGCTGAATGTGATATGACAGGTCGTTCGCTCAAAGCGCAAATGAAATATTCCGATAAGCTCGGTGCTGAATATACACTCATCCTCGGCGATGATGAGATTAAAAACGGCGCAGCAAGACTTCGTAAAATGGACGGCGGCGAAACCGTTGACGTAGAGCTTTCGGCAGAAAAAATTATTGAAGTGATTAAATAGGTGATTATCGTGAGAAATATAAAAAGAACAGATTATTGCGCTAATTTCTCGATGGCAAACATCGGACAAACAGTATGCGTAAAAGGTTGGGTGCAACGCAGGCGTGACCTTGGCGCACTCATATTTATCGACCTCCGCGATAGAACGGGTGTTGTTCAGCTCGCGTTTGACGAAAGTACGGAAAAAAGCGTTTTTGACCTCGCGTTCGCGACGAGAAGCGAGTTCGTGCTTTCCGCAGTCGGCGTTGTCAGAGAAAGAAGCAGTAAAAACCCGAATATCCCGACGGGCGATATCGAGATATTCGTAACAGAAATGGAGATCCTCTCGAAGAGCGAAACGCCTCCTTTTGAGATCGTTGAGAATTCAAAGGCTAACGAGGAATTGAGATTGAAGCATCGTTATCTCGACCTCCGCCGCCCCGATTTAATGAACAATTTGCTTTTCAGACACAGAGTTGCAAAAATAACAAGAGACTATTTTGACGAAAACGGATTTATCGAGATAGAAACACCTATGCTCATCAAATCCACTCCCGAGGGCGCTCGTGACTACCTCGTTCCGAGCCGTATCCATAAAGGCTCTTTCTATGCGCTCCCTCAATCTCCTCAGCTTTATAAACAGCTTTCCATGGTTGCGGGCTTCGATAGATATATGCAACTTGCAAGATGCTTCCGCGATGAAGACCTCCGTGCTGACCGTCAACCTGAATTTACGCAGATCGACCTTGAAATGTCGTTCGTTGACGTTGATGACGTGCTCGCTATCGGCGAAGGCTTTATGAAGAGAGTATTCAAGGATGCGCTCGGTGTTGATATCGAGATGCCTATCCCGAGATATACATATAACGAAGTTATGGAGCGCTTCGGCAGCGATAAGCCCGATATGCGTTTCGGCCTTGAACTTATTAATGTTTCTGATATCGTGGAGAACAGCTCTTTCTCAGTGTTCGCTGATTCCGTTAAAAACGGCGGTAGCGTAAGATGTATCAACGTTAAGGGTGAGGCAGACAAGCTCACAAGAAAAGAGATCGATAAGCTCGGTGAATATGCAAAAGGACTCGGCGCAAAAGGACTCGCGTGGGCGAGACAAACGGAGCAAGGAACTACTTGCAGCTTCGCAAAATTCTTGACTGAGGATGAGCTTTCGGCAATCTATGAGAGAACAGACTTCAAGCTCGGCGACGTGCTTCTCGTTCTTGCTGATTCGAATAATAATAACGTTTTGTCCCGCCTCGGCGCACTTCGTGTTGAGATCGCGAACAGATTGAATATCAAGCGCGAAGGCTTCAAGCTTTTGTGGGTAGTTGAATTCCCGTTCTTCGATTTTGACCAAGAGCTTGGCGATTTCGTTGCAATGCACCACCCCTTTACTTCTCCGCTTGACGAATGTATCCCGTTGCTCGACACCGATAAAGCGGCAGTAAGAGCGAAGGCATACGACCTCGTCCTCAACGGAATAGAGCTTGCGAGCGGTTCGATCAGAATAACTGATCCCGCACTCCAAAAGAAGATGTTCGACCTTCTCGGACTTTCCGAAGAAGAAAGCAAGCGCAAATTCGGTTATCTCCTCGATGCGTTCCGCTATGGCGCACCTCCGCATGGTGGTATGGCGCTCGGACTCGACAGATTGGTAATGCAGCTTCTCGGCGCAGATTCACTCCGCGACGTTGTAGCGTTCCCGAAGGTTCAAAACGCGAGTGAGCTTTTGACCTCCTGCCCGTCTGATGTACCTCAAAACGTGCTCGACGAGCTTGGACTCGAAATAAAAAAAGATAAAGAATGATAAAATTCTGCCGACAGACGACCTCTGTCGGTAGGTTTGCGATTTGGAAGAGAGTGTTCACAAAGTTTTTTGTGGGTTTTCACCGAATATACTCATTAAATTATTACCATATATAATGGAAAAACAGAAATGAAAGGAATAAACAAGGATGATCGAGATCTCAGGCCTTACAAAAAAATACGGCGATATAGAAGCCGTTAAGGGTATCTCCTTCACTGTAAACGACGGTGAGATATTGGGCTTTCTCGGACCGAACGGTGCGGGAAAATCAACGACGCTCAATATTATGACCGGTTGCTTGTCCGCAACGGACGGAACCGTAAAAATAGACGGATGCGATATTTTGGATGATCCCATCGAGGCGAAAAAGAAAATAGGATTTTTACCCGAACAACCCCCGCTCTACGGTGATATGACCGTAAATGAATACCTTTCCTTCGTGTATGAACTGAAAAAATGTAAATTACCGAAGAAACAGCATATAAAGGAGATCTGCGACCTTGTAAAGTTGAATGATGTGTTTAACCGCCTCATTCGCAACCTTTCAAAAGGTTACCGCCAAAGAGTCGGTATCGCTCAAGCGCTTATCGGAAATCCGAAGGCGATCGTTTTGGACGAGCCGACGGTCGGACTTGACCCGAGACAGATCATCGAGATCCGTAACCTTATAAAGATGCTCGGACGCGACCATACCGTTATAATCAGTACGCATATTCTTCCCGAGGTACAAGCTGTTTGTGACCGCGTCGTTGTTATCAACAAGGGCGTTGTTGTTGCGAACGAAAAGACGGAGGATCTCACACTTGCCGTGAGCGGTGCAAGAAAGCTCGAGGCAAAGATCGTCGGTCCGCAGGACGAGGTTTTAAAGGAGCTCAAGAGCATTTCGGGTATCAGAACGGTAGAAGTGCTCGGAAAACTCGATACAGATTCCGTAACGTATCTCATCGAGTCTGAAAGCAACGTTGATATCAGAAAGCCGATGTTCTTCGCATTGTCGAGAAAAGGCTGGGCGCTTATCGGACTTGAGGGCGCGGAGCTCAATTTGGAAGATATCTTCTTGCGCCTTGTAGATATGGAAAACGAAAGAAAAGTTGGCAAACGCCCGACGGGAAGGACGATGAGATAATATGGGTGCTATATATAAAAGAGAGATGCGTTCGTATTTCACGACGCCTATCGGATACGTATTTTTGGCTGTTTATCTTGCGGTTACCGGATTTGCTTTCAGCGTAAGCACACTTGAAGCGGGCGCAAACAGCTCTGTCGGAACATATTTCGTATTTTTGATATTTATCCTTGCGATAGTGTTGCCGATACTCACAATGAAGCTTTTCTCCGAAGAACGCAAGAACGGAACCGAACAAGGTCTTTTGTCCGCTCCCGTCAGCATCACAAGCATCGTGCTCGGCAAATATTTTGCGGCGCTCACGATGTTCACCATCGCGATGACGATTTCTTCGTTTAACTTCACACTTCTTTTCAAATATGCGGAGCTTCCGCTTTACGGTGATTATACCGTTCTCGATTTGATGCCCACAGGGCTTATTATCGGTAATATTTTCGGAACGTTTTTCCTCGGAGCAGCGTTTATCGCAGTTGGTACTTTTATTTCCGCTATGACGGAAAACCAGATCTCCGCAGTAATAATCACAGTTTTGTCAACGTGCGTAATGGTGCTTTGCTCCTTTGCGACAGAGTTTATCAACAATTCGTTTATTCGTGTTGCTGTTAAGTGGTTCAGCGTTCTTGAGCGTCTTTCGAGCTTGACTAACGGATATCTTGATATTACCACGTTTATCTATTTTATATCATTCGTCGTAGTTTTCTTGTTCCTGACAGGCAGAGTCTATGACAGACGCCGTTGGGCATAAAACGGGAGGATAAAGATGAGTACAAAAAATAAATCCAAGCTCAGCAAAAAGAAGCTTATCCACGGAAGCTTTTCGATAGTTGTTTCCGTGCTTCTCATTGCGGTAGTAATTCTTTTGAATGCTTTGTTATACTCGTTTGCACAAAAATATCCGATGTCATTTAAGATGGATATTACGGAAGAGGGAATCTATTCTATCTCCGATGAAGCAAAAGAGTTCGTTAAAGAATATATCGAGGCGGAAGGCGCTGAATATACGATATATTTCTGTAAGGAAAGAGATCAGATCGACGGTGACGGCGACCTCGTCGTTATGGTTCGTAACTTCATTGAAATTTTCGCTGCGCAATACGACAACGTTTCCGTTGAATACGTTGATATTTACAGAAACCCTTCGTTTGCAAAGTTTTATACGGATCAAAGCCAAGTTGAGCTTTTGACCTCACACATAATCGTTCAAAGCAAGAACGGACAATTCCGTCAGCTCGCGCCTGCGGCGTTCTTCACAACTGCACAAAGCACGGGTGAAGTATACAGCTTCAAGGGTGAGATAACGCTTACAAACGCGATCATTCAAGTTAGCGGTGACGAAGCTCCTGCCGTTACGTTCACTATCGGACATAACGAGTCCACAAACGCGGCGCTCGCTTCTACACTCTATGATGCAGGATTCCAAATTCAATACGTTGACCTCGCAACACAAGAGATCCCCGAAAACACAAGAATGCTCATAATCAGTAATCCTACGAAAGATTTCGCAGGTATCGACGCTGCTATGGCAGGCGGTACAAACGAGATACAAAAGATCGCCGACTATCTTTTGACAAAAAATCACCTCATTGTGATGGTCAACCCCGATACTCCCGATCTTCCCGAGCTTCGTGAGCTTCTCAGCGAATGGGGACTCGATTATATGGTTGGAACGAGACTTTACGACTTCTCCAACTCGCTCGGTACCGGTGGACTTACTCTTTCCGCAAAATATTATATGGGTACGGGCGCGGAGGATGATCCTTATCTTTCCAGCGCGGCATACAAAATGCATAGCACTGTTAGCACACTTCCTATCCCCGTAAAAACGATTTTGCGTAACTCTGTTCCGATAATTATCAATAAAGACGTTGAGAGAGACGTATATCCGTCGCTCACAACCTACGATACAGCGCTCGCATTCAAGAGCGATATGAAGGTTGAAGGAAAAGACGACAACAACATCAACCAAGCGCTCGGCAGCGGTGAATATACGTTGATGGCTGTTTCGACCGACCTTGAATACGTTGGTGAGGCAGGCGCGCAAGCGTTACAGCATACGACGGTAGTGCTCATCGGTTCAACTGAGTTTGGCGCTGATGCGTATGTAGGCTCCGGTGCGTACGGTAACAAAGAGATGTTCTATCAAATGGCTCGTCTTATGGGAAGCCAAAAGGTTCCCAGCGGACTCGATTGGAAAAAATTCGAGAGCGAAGCGCTCAATATTACTGCAGGTGAAGCAAGAACTTGGACGGTTATTATAGCCGTTATCGTTCCGTTGGTTGCAGCTGCCGTGGGCTTTAGCGTTTGGTCAAAGAGGAGACACTTGTAATGGACAAAAAACGACTTATTATAATAATAAGTTTGTGTGTTCTTGTTTTGGCGCTTTCGATAGCATATGCCGTTGCATCAACGGCTCTTGGCGATGATACGTCGGGAACGACGAGCAAGCCGACTGAGGATGCCGACGGTGATAAGCTCGGAACAAGCGGAAGACCGTTTATGTATCCGAATATCGAACGTGCAGACGTTCAGGATATTACGATAACAAACGAACACGGAACTTTTAAGACCTATCGAATAGAAAAAAGCTTCTATTTCGAGGGCGCAGAGCTTTTGGCGTACGATAAAGAGAAATTTTCTTCGCTCGTCGTTAACTGCACATATACGCTCGCAACGAGAAAAATTAAATTTGATAACCCCGAGGACTATAAATACGAGGATTTTGGATTGACCGAGGATACCTGCAAGGCGATAATCGAGGTCAATACGCTCGACAAACAATACCACAAGATAATCATTGGTAACAAGCTTGCTAACGGCGGCGGATACTATGCAAAGTATCATACGAAGGATTTCATCTATGTGCTTGATACGACGCTTGAGGATTCCGTTTTGCAATCAATATATGATTTCATTACGCCGATGCTTGTGTACCCGATCGAATCGTTGAAATATTCTCAAATCTCGAACTTCTATTATACAAGAGACGGAAAACCGCTTATCGCGATCAGAAACTCAACGCTCGAAGAACAAGAAACTACGAAGCAACCTTACGTTGTTGAGTATCCGAAGGATAAGAATTATATCGCATCGACCTATTATTACGGCGAGATTTTGACGTCGTTGACGCAGCTCACCGGTACGAAGCTTTGCGAGTATGGAATTACTCCTCCCGGTGACGAGCCCGTGCTTGAGGACAGAAAAGAAGGCGAAAGCGATGCTGACTACAACAAGCGCGTTGAAGAACATGACAAAAAGCTCGCTCAGTATAAAGAAGATAAGAAGGCTTACGAGGAAGTTTTGAAAAAATACGGACTCGACAACCCCGCCCACACAATACTCTATACGATCACACCCGAAGAGGATCCCGATGCGGCAGCACCTTATTACCTCGATTGCACCGCGCTCAACGATGACGGCGTATATTATGTGTACTCGATGTATATGGGTATTATCGCAGAGGTGCCCTATGATACACTCTATTGGTTGGAGTGGGATTTCAACCGCTTCGTTGAATATGCGATGTTCTCGATGAACATCAACGACGTAAACAAAATAACAACGACGATCGACGGCGTTGATTATGAGTTTGAGTTGAAGCGCAACGAGGAAGGTAAAGCATATCAAGTATTCTATAATGGAAAAGAATATAATATGGATGCGTTCAGACAGTATTATGTAACGCTTCTTGAGTTCCGTATCTACGGTCAGACGGAAAAACCGACGAACGGGTATCCGCCTGTGTTAAAGCTGAAGATCGAGACGAAAAACGGCGATTATGAATACGTATTGTATACCGCTTCAACGAGAAAGGTATACTTTGAGGTGAACGGAAAAGGAGAGTTTTACGTTAACGTTGACAAGCTTTTGCAATTCAAACGTGAAACGATAATGATCTCTAAAGGAGAGCTTGTAGAATGATGAAACGTATAGCTTTTCTCGTGTTGGTCGTCGTTATGTTGCTACCGACACTATGCAGTTGCGTTGACAAAACCGAATATGCATTATTGTGCGAAATACTTGCCAACGCTAACGCCAAAGAAAAGTATGCGAGTTCATGTCAGCTCAGCATCATCAATCTTGAGACGGAGCGTAACACTTGCTTTATGCAAGGCAGGGTGAATATCGATAAGACGAACGGACTCAAAATGAGCGGTGCGATGACCCAATATGTTTTGGGTGAATATTCAAATGCAAATATCGCCTTTGTTAACGGTGAGTATTATACAGAGGTGGGCGATTCGAGAGTCGTTACCGATATGTCGGAGGAGATGCTTGAAAAGCAGTTTATCTGCTCTGAAGCACCGATATTCGATGTCGGAGACGTAAAGAATTTAAAGGTAACGACTGACGGATTGCAAAAAACATACACTTTTGTGTGTGAGCCTCCGCGATATATACTCGATCGTATAACGGGTTCAGATATTTATTCGTTGGCAGGGGTGCTCAGTCCCGATTACACGATGACTGAATACCACGATGTAGAATGTACGTATATCGTAACTGACGGAGTGAACGCAGAAGATATGAAGCTTGTGACTCGCTTTTTGAAGTTTACGATGTATATGTATTCGCAAATGCCATACGTTCCGGGTGTAAAGCCCGACAAGGATGACTACCTCACAAAAATTGAGGTGTCGTGTCAAATGACCTATAACGCATTCGGTGATTCGGTCAAGGTAGACTTACCTGACAGAGCGGATTACAAAAAAGCAGGCGAGTAGATTTTTTTCGAAAATTTAATAGGGGTGCTGAGGCAAAAACCTCGGCTGAGAGATACCCATTGAACCTGATACGGGTAATGCCGTCGTAGGAATTTTTGAACGCTTTTTTCGGCGTGTCGTTTTCTTGCGGCACGTCGTTTTTTTCGTTAGAAAAACAATATTTATTCGAAAGGAATTAATAATGTTATGGAACAAAAAATGAACAAAACACGAGTGCTTGTTGAGTGCGCGATATTGATCGCACTTGCAATCGTGTTAAGCTACATCAAATTTGACCTCGGCGCAGAGGGCGGAAGTGTTAGTCTCGTAATGGTGCCACTCGTGTTGATCGCGTTTCGACACGGTTCGGTATGGGGAATTGCGGCAGGGCTTGTTTTCGGGTTCGTGAAATGCGTGCTCGGCGATGGACTCGGCTGGGGATTGCCCTCAATATTGCTCGATTACGTTCTTGCATACGGCGCTGTAGGAGTTGCAGGGTTATTTCGTAAGATGAAAAACGGTATCGTTTACGGCACGCTCGTCGGCGGTGCGTTGAGATTTTTCGTTCATTTCTTGAGTGGAGTGGTCTTATATGCCGCATATGCGGGACCGATCTATGGCTTGAATTTCTCGAACGAAACAGCTTCGGGTGTAATACTTTATTCGATCGTCTATAACGGCGCGTACGTTATGCTTTCAACAGTACTTGCTCTTGCAGCGTTGCTGATGATCCGAAAGGCTATGCCTAAAAATATGAAATTTTAAAATAAAATTGTGTCCGATGTCTTAACTTCGATCGATTCCCCAATGAGTAACTTTTGCTCATTGGGGAATTTTTTTGGAATTGCTACATATAATAAGATTTGGTGATAAACGTGGTTCGTTATTTTAAATTATTGTTTGATCGAATGAAAACGCATGATCTTTTCGCGCATTCTGCCGAAGCAGCATATTATCTTTTCGTTTCTTTTTTCCCGTTTATGATATTGCTCGTTTCTGCGTTGTCACATGTGGGTTTGATATCGGTTTTTCTCGAACGAGAGATGACTTTTTTGCCCGGCGAAGTGTGGGCGTTCGTTCACGATGCGGTGATTGAGCTTGAGGAGATTGATAGCTTGGCCGCCGTGCCGTTTTCGGTGATAACTTTACTGTGGTCAGCTTCGCGCGGGATGACCGCGGTTACAAAGCCGTTGCGGTTAATATATGGAAACTCCCAAAAAGGAAGCTTTCTGTTTGCGCGTATAAAAGGGATTGCGTTTACTCTTGGACTTGGACTGTTTATCGTGATCAGCATTGTCTCGTTCGGGTTCGGCGAGCGACTTGCGGCGTTTATCGGACTTGAGTCTACGATCCTTTCCTCAAGGGTCGGGGCAGTCTTTGTGTTTGCACTTTTGGTGATTTTCTTCAATATTATATATGTGACCATTCGTGCCGAGCGGCGTTCGCCGATCAGCGAGCTCGGCGGCGCAGTAGCGGCGGCATCAATGTGGGTGGCTTTTTCATATGCATATTCTTATTATGTAGATAGTATTTCAAGTACATCTGTAATATACGGTAGTGCCGCATCGGTCGTGCTTCTTCTGCTTTGGCTTAATTTTTGTATTCTGTTTTTGCTTGTCGGCGCAGAGTTGAATAATATTTTGCCAATAAAAGAAATAAAGGTCATAAAGAAATAACACCGACGAAAGTCGGTGCTATTTCTCTTGCCGTCATCCCCCACAGACGACGGCAAACCCACATCATATAGGATCTTATAAAAAAGGAAAAGATAACATATAATTATTGATTGTATAGTAATTATAACAAACATTTTACCCAATGTCAAGAGTTTGGGTAAAATGATAATGGTGATTATAATATGTTATTGATTGAAAAAGAAACAGATTCCTCAAATGCGATGAGGGTGGTGTAGACCTCATCGAGAATAAGGCGATATTGCGTCAAATCGTCGAGGTGCGCAGCCTCGGCTAATTTTGTGAGTGAAACTGTTAATTTATCGACCTCGTGAACGTGCGTGGAGAGCGAGAAGAACTTGGCGTTTTTGTCCCACGTTGCGACAAGCTCGTTCGCGATCTCTGCGTTTGACAGCGATGGAGCTTCGCTCATCAAATCAAAGGTGGTGAGCATTTTGTCGATGACTTTGGATTGGTATATGGAATTTACGCCCGTAAAGATGATAAGAGCGGTTAGTATTATGAACCCGAATATCGCTTTTTTCATTTTCTCTCCTTGTTTTTCAAGTGTACTTTTGATTCACCCTTGTCGTTGATCGTCATATAAAGTATGTCACAAACGTCCGACCCGCATGATTTCAATTTGCTTTTGAGCCACTCTTCGCTCTTTTGCGCTGCTTTAAGCGCCTCGGCGTTGATCTCTCCGTTTAAAATAATTGGATGCGCAATTCCGATATCGCGTGCGTCGATTCCTTGATCGGTCGGCGTTAACGAGCGGTTTTTAGCAAAAGGAATTACACTTAGCTTTCCGCTCGGCTCGAAAATGATATATTGTATCTCAGAAATATCTGCATATCCTTGAGTGCGGATCTCAGAAAACAATTCTTCAACAGTAATGTGAGTAGAATCAAGATTGTCTTCGTTTATCGTGCCGCGGGACATCAAGATGATCGGCGAGCCTGTAATAAATCGTTGAATTTTTCGCGAACGAGTACAGGCGTATGACATAAGAAGCTCAAATGACGTTAGGGCAAGAGCCGGAATAACTCCGTGAAGCAGCGGAATGTCGCGGTCGGTTATCGGAATAACTGCAATGTCTGATAGCATCAATGCAATTATAAGCTCGGTTATCTGTAATTCACCAAGCTGACGTTTTCCCATAAGACGAATCAACGCCGTCAAAAGCACGTAGAAAATGAAAGTTCTGAAAAGAAGAATGACCATATAAAAGCTCCTTTCGATAAACACATTTAATTCTTGCCATAAATTGGTAGATCCATTCGTTTTTTGTGCAATATGGACATTTTTGACAACGAAATTTGTAAAAAAAGACAAAAAGATAGTGAAAAAAACGAAAAAAAAGTGTTGACAAAGTGCCATCTATGTGGTATTATATTAAAGCTGTCTGCGAGAGAGCAGAAAGCACAAAGGACCTTGAAAATTGAACAACAACGACAAATTTTTGTATACAAAAAGATTTGTGCGAACCAAGAAAATTCTTTAATAAGTAAAAGAGCAAAAGATAAAACTCGATTTTATTGAAGTTTCCTTTAGGGGAAGCAGATAAGATAAAAGATAAAACGAGAGTTTGATCCTGGCTCAGGATGAA